>JACQZD010000125.1 GCA_016207865.1 Nitrospirota bacterium | reverse complement strand
TCATCTTCCAAAACCTCGGCAATCTCAAGCCCCTGCTTATAGAAGTTTTTTGCTATTGTAAACTCACCCATAGCCCGCAATGTGTCGGCTATGGCAAGATGACAGTCAAGAATGCCTGTAAAATTATTATCGCGTTTAAAAACTTCAAGCGCCTTTTTGTATAACTCAACCGCCCTGCCGTACCTTGCGGACAGCCTGTGCTTCTCAGCCTGTTTGAAAAGATTTCCTGCAGGGCTCACCCGCACTTTTTCCTTACCGCCTTCACCACCCCTGCATAATCCTTTGAGCCGTAAAAGGCATTGCCCATCACTAATATATCCGCGCCTGCCTTTACAACATCAGGTGCATTGTCCGTATTCACACCGCCGTCAATTTCTATCTCAACTTTCAGTTTATTTCTTTTGATAATCTCCTTAAGCATCCTGAGTTTATTAAGAGTCTGCGGTATGAATTCCTGCCCGCCAAAGCCCGGATTCACAGACATCAGAATCACCAGGTCCACCTCAGGCAGGATAAAGTCAAGGATGTTAAGAGGGGTTGAGGGGTTAAGGGACACGCCTGCCTTTGCCCCGCTGCCCTTAATATAATTTATGCTCCTGTGCAAATGAGTGGATGCCTCTGCGTGCACGCTTATTATGTCGGAGCCTGCCTTTACAAATGCGTCAATGTACTGGTCCGGGTCTTCAATCATAAGATGCACGTCAAGCGGTATTGCGGCAGATTTTTTGATTGATTTAACAACCGGCGGTCCTATTGTTATGTTCGGGACAAAATGCCCGTCCATCACGTCAACATGTATCCAGTCAGCCCCTGCTTTTTCAGCAGCTTTAATCTCCTCTCCCAATCTTGAAAAATCCGCCGATAAAATAGAAGGCGCAATCTTTACCATAAAACCCCCTTTAATATTTATATATGTATGGCATAGATGCCTGAAAAAGCTTTAGGGCAACACATTGAAAGTCAGGTTGCCTTTTAATACAGAGTTATTAGCAAGAACCTAACATATTTGCAACATGACATTATAATAATTACCGTTGCTTTCTAAAGCGTTTGAAGGTGTCTATACCATATAACCGTTTTAAAAAGTAATCCCTTTCATAACTTCGGTCTTTTCTTATGCCAGTCGGTTGACTGCTCGTATGCGTAAGCAATTTTCAGTATTGACTCTTCATCAAAGTGTTTCCCGATTAACTGCAGTCCCACAGGCAGATTGCCTGATGTAAAACCGCATGGGATGGAAATGCCTGGCACGCCTGCAAGATTTACGGAAATGGTAAATATGTCGGAAAGATACATCTGCAAAGGATCTTCTGTCTTTTCTCCGAGCTTGAATGCAGGCGCAGGAGTTGTGGGCGTGGCTATTACATCCACTGTCTCAAACGCTCTCTGAAAATCTTTTTTTATCAAAGTCCTTATCTGCTGTGCCTTTTTGTAGTAGGCATCGTAATATCCTGATGAAAGCGCATAAGTGCCGAGAATTATCCTTCTTTTAACTTCGGAGCCAAACCCCTTTGCCCTTGTCTGCATATACATATCCATCAAATCCCTGCCCTCTGCCCTTAATCCATATTTAACGCCGTCATATCGTGCAAGGTTGGACGACGCCTCAGATGTCGCAAGTATGTAATAGGCTGCAACTGCATATCCTGTGTGAGGAAGCGACACCTCCAAAGGCACGGCGCCGAGGGACTCAAGTTTTTTTATCGCATCCCTTACAAAAGCATCCACCTCCTTGTCCATGCCCTCAATTAAGAATTCCTTTGGGATGCCGATTTTCATGCCCTTTATATCCCTCCCGAGCACAGAAACAAAATCCGGCACTTCAACCGGCGCAGATGTTGAATCAAGCAGGTCATGTCCGCTTATAACATTCAGGAGAATTGCCGAATCCCTCACATCCTTTGTTATGGGCCCTATCTGGTCCAGGGATGACGCAAATGCAACAAGCCCGTAGCGCGAAACTCTGCCGTATGTCGGTTTTAATCCCACAACTCCGCATAACGCAGCCGGCTGTCTAATTGAACCGCCGGTATCAGAGCCGAGCGCGGCAATGCACTCGCCGGCTGACACAGCCGCGCAAGAGCCCCCGCTGGACCCGCCGGGTATTCTGCCGGTGTCCCACGGATTTCTCGTTGCGCCAAAGGCGGAATTTTCAGTTGATGAGCCCATTGCAAACTCGTCAAGATTAGTCTTGCCTGTAAGGACATAGCCCTGCTCTTTAAGTTTTTTTGTCACAGTGCTTTCATACGGGGGGATAAATTTTTCAAGTATTTTTGATGAACATGTAGTCCTTATCCCCTCAGTGCACAAATTATCTTTAACTGCCATGGGTATGCCTGCAAGCGCGCCTTTTACGCCTTTTTTTATATTAATCTCTGCACTGCGGGCCTGTTCAATTGCAGATTCCTTTGCAATGGTTACAAACGCCTTTATTTTTCCCTCTACAGCCTCAATCCTTTTAAATACAGCCTTTGTCAATTCAACGGGGCTTAACTGCCCACTGCCGATTGCCTGCAGTGCCCCGCTGATGGTTAAATCGTATGTTTCCATATTATTGTGTTATTAGTTACAAGTTATTTGTTATTGGCTGCTGATAAAAAGTCTCAGACATTTTACAACTTTATTCCTTCAACTCACAACTATTAACTTTTCCCTTTCATATAAAATAAAACAATCTGCCTGAAAATACTAATCAACCATCCTGTATTTAGAGCAGTCAAAACCCTTGTATTTTAACACTTATGTAACATAACATACGTGTAACACGTTACGCTTTTAGCCTTTAATAAGTCATCATTACACTCCTTTATAATAACAAATTTTTTACATAATAATTTTATTTTTGCAATTATTACTTAATGTTACAAGGCTTGACACATCCAAAAAAATAATTAATAAATATTTTACACGTTTTGGCATACGCCTTGCATCTACACAAGCAATAACACAATCAAAAATTTAAAAATGGGGGCTACAGTCATGAGAACAAACAAGACGTTACTAAAAATAAGCACTAAAATGAATTCTTACGGAATGGGAGCCGGGAAAATTTCTCTCCTTTCTTTAACACTGCTTATCGCTCTTCTATGTTTAAGCGTGCCGGCGTCATTTGCCGCCTCAAATTTTTATGCCTTGAATCCTTATTTTGACACAGCCCAGTTATTAGAGATTAACCCAAATGATGCCTCGGTTGTATCGTTTGTAGACCTTTATCTCTCTGACGGGAGCGGATATTCCGGTAACAATTTTGCCCTTGCCTTTAATCCTGACAATGACTTATACGGATGGGATAGTACTCTCGGACAGCTATATAATATTACATCTACATCTCAAACAACTGCACAGGTGAATTACATCGGAACCCCGGTTGATTTCTCTCCTACAGGCGACAGCCAAGTAACAGGACTTGCCTTTGATAATACAGGTACGCTCTATGGAATAGCACAAAATTATTTAACATCAGGCGCTGAGGCGCTCGTTTCCATAGATACAGCCACAAACGGCGTTAACTTAATCGGATATCTAAATGAGGAGATAGGGACCAACGGGTTGGCTGTAGATTATAGTACAGGCGACCTCTATCTTGTGTCAGGTGACCTGTATGATAAAATTATGACCCTTGATGAAACTACGGGAAATGCAACTGTAATAGGTCAATTAGGCACTACAGCCCGTGCTGTAGGCGCAGAATTCTTGCCGGGAACAATGACTCTATACTCAGTGCGTAGTGGCAATGAACTGTGGTCCTACGATCTAAATGATGGTTCACCTTCATACGGCATATCATCTTTTGTAGGTCAAATCGGAGGTCAGGGCAGTAATCTCGCCGTTGCAAGCCTTGCTGCACAGTGGACTGCCCCTCCAGTTGTACCGGAGCCGATAAGCTCTATCCTCTTTCTCACCGGCGGAGCAGTTATGGCAGGCAGGACTTATCTCAGAAAAAAAAGAAAAATCAGTTAAAAAAATTTCATAACGCAATTCTTAAGAAAGGGGCTCGGGAGCACCGGGTCCCTTTTTTTGCGAGGCATTGAAATATTGCAGTTAATCCTTTAAGATAATCCTGCAGCTAAAAAATTTTTTTTATTAATCTATCGCTATGCGCAACATTATCATCGGCCTTTCCATTTTATTTTATATATTATCAGGCATTATTACATTTAAGGCCTTAGTAATCCCCGCCGGCCACGCCAATGTACCTGCAAATAAGACAAGAGTCCTGGCTGTGCTGGGAGACGGGGCGTTTTCTTCGGGACAGTTTGTCATTGACGAACGTCTTATAACTGCCGTTAAAAATACAGTGACTGAAATTTCAGCATCCCCTGATTGCCGTGTAATTATAGAAGGTCATACTGACAACAGGCCTATCAGGTCCTCTGCCGGAATGAGATACTCTGATAATATGGAATTATCATTTCTCAGGGCAAAGATTGTTTCCAGGATATTAGTTAAATACGACATACCGGTTGAGCGTATCTCTGTAATCGGTTACGGCGACACCAGACCGATAGCCTCCAATGATACTGCTGAAGGCAGGGTCAAAAACAGGAGGGTTGAGATAAAACTCGTCCCTAAGGACAAGGAGTTTTGAAATATAATGTACACTAACCACTTCGGTCTCACCAGGCTTCCCTTTGAAAACGTGCCTGATCCTGCTTTCTTTTTTGACCAGGGCGATCATGCCCGCATCCGTACAAGGATAACAGACTCCTTAAAGGCAGGAAGGGGGCTGATAGTAGTAACAGGGCCTATCGGGTCGGGCAAGACAACCATAAGTCAAAAAATAATTTCTGATTTTTCCAGCACTATAAAACTTATATGGATGGCAGAGCCGCCGGCAAACAGCCTGGATCTTTTTCTGTTTATTGCCCAGGGGCTTGGCCTGAAACCTCAGGTCTCAGAGAGGGTATTTATTCTGAGGGATATTAAGGAAGCCCTCTTGAAAATCAATTCTGAAGGCAGTAAATGCCTGCTCATAATAGATGAATCTCATCTGATGGGGGATGATACGCTTAACGGCCTCCGGCTGCTGAATAATCTTGAAGAGGGCGCAATTAAACTTATACAGATGCTTCTGCTGGGTCAGGAAGAATTGATGAAGACAGTCAACAAGCCTGAGATGGAGCCCTTCAAACAGCGCATTGCAGCCCTGGAAATCATGGGGAAGATGGGTCCGGACAGGATACGTGAATATATCCTGCACCGTATTCGGACAGCGGGAGGACAGCCCTCCATATTTTCAGATACAGGACTGGAGGCATTGGTTGTAGCCTTTGGTCCCGGGAACACTCCGCGTGTAATCAATTTATTATGCAACAAATCCCTTAACCTGACTTTTGAGAAAGGAAAACCGGCAGTAGACCTGGATGATATTTACGAGGCTGCAGGAGAAATGGGGATGCAGAAAGAAGTCTTTCATTATAAGATGACACTCAGGCGAAACGAAATAAAAAAACAAGCCATACCCCCAATTGAAAAAGCTCCCATTAGAGAAGCTGAAGCAATGCAAACATCATCGGGCAAAGAGCCTGCTGCAGCCGGTATCGGGCATATGGACATTCAGCCGGAAACTTTTCAGCCGGTTCAGACAAAGCCTGCAATCAGTTCTCCTGTGTCCGGAGCAATTGAAAAAGGACTAAAAACGCCTGTAGTTTTATTTTCGTTCTCTGTTGCAGCACTCATCCTGAGTTTGTTTTTCTACTGCCGGCGGGCCGGCTCCATTGACCCGGCAGCCTGCTTAAGCAAATTAATTGGTTTTTGATTGAAAATAATATATGTTTAAATAGAGTAACAGATTATGGCAAGGCTCATTTCTGACGATAAGGAGAATTAATGTAATATGTACACTAAACACTTTGGTTTTAAAATACTTCCCTTTGAAAATGTGCCTGATCCGGCTTTCTTTTTTGATCAGGGCGAGCATGCCAGAGTCCGCAGCCGGATAACAGATTCTTTAAATGCAGGCAGAGGTTTAATCGTAGTGACAGGGCCTATCGGGTCCGGCAAGACCACCCTTAGTCAAATGATAAAATCCGACATTCCTTCTAATATAAAACTCATATGGATGGCGCTGCCGCCCGGGGGCAGCACTGATCTTTTTATTTTTATTGCCAATGAGCTTGGGCTGAAGCCCTCAACATCTGAGATGGTATTTCTTTTAAGGGATATTAAGAATGCTCTCTTAAAAATCAATTCCGAAGGCAGTAAATGCCTGCTCATAATAGATGAATCCCATCTGATGGGGGATGATACGCTCAACGGCCTCCGGCTGTTGAACAATCTTGAAGAGGGTGCCGCCAAGTTTATCCAGATACTTCTGCTTGGACAGGAGGAATTGATGGAAATAATCAACAGGCCTGAGATGGAGCCTTTCAAGCAGCGCATTGCAACTCTGGAAAATATAGGGAAGCTGGATTCCGACAGGCTGCGTAAGTATATTTCGCACCGCATTCACATAGCAGGAGGACAGCCCTCCATATTTTCAGATACAGGATGGGAGGCATTACGTTTAGCTTTTGGTTCTGAAGGCACGCCCCGCGTAATCAATTCCTTATGCGACAGATCCCTCAACTTCGCATTTGAGAGAGAACAACAAACGGCAGATGTTCATGACGTCTATAAAGCTGCACAGGGAATGGGATTAAGCACTGACATCTTTCATTATGTAGTTGAGCTGAAAAACAGGGAGAGAAAGAAACAAGCCGCATTTATTACGGAAAATGATCCCATAAAAAAAGAAGTTCAACCGCATAAAACCGTTAGTGATATGCAGTTAGAGACCGGTCAATCAGTCCGGAAAGAACCTAAAATCAGCCTCTTAGAATCCATCCTGGATAAAAAATTCCCAAGTGTACCGCGGTTAATACTCTTATTATCCATCCTGGCGGTTATTCTTAGTTTCCTCCTGTATTGCCACATAGCCAGTCCCTCTGATGCAATAACCTGCATAGAGGAATTACTCGGCTGAAATCCCATCTTTTCCGCAGGCAGTAAAGCAGCCCCCTCAAGCCCCGATTTATAGTCAGCGTCTATGTGGAGCGCAGAAAATGATATAATTGTTGTATGGTTTAAATATTAACGGATGGTCCTTAATTGACAGGAGCCTGAAAATTATATGGACTGGAATATAATTTTAGAAATATTGCCCGATTTGCTGCCATGGCTTTTATTACTATTCGTTATCTGCCTCATTGCTTTTTTATTTTACTTATGGGGTAAACAGACAGGGGTTTCCCAAAGCAGGGAACAAACAGATAAAAAAGTCCGGCTCATGGAGTCACAGAGGGACAAGTTTCAGAGCGAACTGACTGCCGTCAACCTGAAACTTGAGCAGTACATTAATTTTCTTGTAAGGATTCCTGATGCAGTTAAAAACTTAAATTCCGCCCTTTCATTTGACGATCTGGTCACATCAACAATCAGGCTGACAAAAGAGATGATTGACACAAACGCAGTGGAAATTTATCTCAAAGACCCGAAAACTGACAACCTGAAGCTGGTCGCGGCTTTCGGCACAAACCGGGGGCAATCAATTGAGGTAAAGCCCGGTGAGGATGTAGTGGGCAATGCGGCTAATCTGCAGATATTGGTTTCAAGAGACTCCCTGAAACTGAACAAAAATACAGCCGCCGACAAGTTCATTGAGATAGCAGCGCCCATTGCATTCAGAGGAAGCCTCATCGGGGTCATCGGCATCGGAAAGATTAAGAGACGCATGGAAAACGAAAAACGGCTGCTGTCAATGATAGCCGACCTTTTTGCAGTGGCATACAGAAACCTTGAGTCTCTTGACAGCGTCAAGGAGGAGGCTATAACAGATGCATTAACCGGGCTCTTCAACCGGCGGCACTTTTTTGAAGAGGCTCACAGTGAGTTGCGGAAAGCAGTGGGCTACAACTCCACACTGTCGGTATTCATCTTTGACATTGATAATTTCAAGCATTACAATGACACAAACGGACATCCGCAAGGCGACATCCTGCTGAAGGAGCTGGCGCTCCTGGTTAAAAATAATTCCCGCTCTACAAACATCGTGGCCCGTTACGGCGGTGAAGAATTCATTGTACTGCTGAAGGACAACGATAAGAACGGCGCCCTGACCTATGCCGAAAATATCAGAAAAATGCTTGAGAATCATCCTTTCCAGCACCGGGAAAAACAGCCCCTCGGCTTTGTTTCCATCAGCGGAGGAGTGGCTACTTACCCCGCTGACGGAGATACCATAGAAAAACTTATCAAAAACGCTGACAGCGCTCTTTATACCGCAAAAGAATCCGGCAGAAACCGTGTGATTGCATACCAGTCATAAAAAACCGTTCTTGCCTTAACACTAAAAAATCCTTTAAACTTAAATTTGGCAGACGCGTCCCGAATTATAATGATATATTAAGTTGACTTGCATGGGCGAGTGGCGGAATTGGCAGACGCGCTGGACTTAGGATCCAGTGGGCAACCGTGGAGGTTCAAATCCTCTCTCGCCCATTAGTCAACTTAATCCGGAATATCGGGATGGGCAACCGTGGATATATTTTTGAGGTTCCCCATAACTTTCCACTTTGCACTTTTCATTTTTGAGACTATAATCTTTTTATGTACAAGCGTATTCTTTGCGCTGTTAATGAATTTCTGAACTCCGAAGTTGCCGCCAGGTATGCCCTCCATCTTGCAAGGGAATGCAATGCCAAACTCTATCTGTGTTTTATAGCGGGGAAAAAACTTTCCGATGAAGATTTCAACAGGGCTGAAGAGGCGCTGAAGAGGCTTTTTCGTCAGGCAGAAGGCCTCGGCATTGAAACAAAAGAAATCACCGAAACCGGAGACCCTGTAGGTAAAATCGCCGAAATAGTAAAAAATGAAAATATAGACATTGTCTTTGCCGCAACGAGAAGGGAAGACGTCAAAAGAAAGTTTTACGAAGGCACAATCTCAAGGAAACTGTCACTGAGTCTCCCCTGCTCTGTCGCAATCGTTCGGGTGGCGCATATTGGGAAAATGCACCCCAAAAGAATCCTCGTGCCTTTACTCGCCGGGGCAGGAAAAATTGAAGAAAAAGCTTTTTTCACGGCCAAACTCGCTGCTGCCTTCGGCTCTAAAATCTTTGTCTTTCACGCACCCAAATCAATAAAGAAATTCTTCCACGGCGAGATACATCTTACCCGCACTGAACTTGAAAAGCAAATTCCCGGAGACATACTGCTTTTTACTGAGAAAATGGAAAGGAATAAGGTCCCGCATGAGATAAGCGTTGCAGCCGGCAAAACAGGCAGGGCAATCACGATAGAGGCTTTCACAAAAAGGCATGACCTCATAATAATGGGGGCCAGCCGCAGGGGTCTGCTTAAAACTGCCATCAAGGGCAGTCCGGTTGAGGAAGTTTTAAGGGAAACGCCCTGCGATTTGATTATATTCAAGCC
>JACQZD010000124.1 GCA_016207865.1 Nitrospirota bacterium | reverse complement strand
TTTTAAAAAATATTCTCCGGATTTTTTCACAAATCTATTTGCCATCCCTGACATTGTTCACCATCTCTTCTGGAAATACATGGACTCCTCTCATCCTCACTATCGTGAGAAAGAGTCGCGCAGGTATCTTCCGCTTATAGAGAACTGTTATCAGACCCTGGATGACATTATCGGAAAGCGGTTGAAAATGATTGACGAAGACACTGTTGTAATTATAATGTCGGACCACGGAGGAGGACCGCTTCACCGCTTTATTCAATTAAACAGATGGCTTGAAAAATGCGGGTTGCTGGCGCTCAAAAACAAGCATAAAGGCGGCAGCCTGTCATTTGCAAGAAAATTAATGAAACGACTTCTGCATTACGCGCTCATGCATGATGACTCCGGCTTTTTGAAAAAGCTCAGGTTTAAAACTATGGGAAAAAGAATGGCTTTAGCACAGAATGCAATTAACTGGTCTCAGACAAAGGCCTTTGCCGGAAGGAGCAGTGAGCACGGTATTTACTGCAATCTTAAGGGACGGGAAAAAGACGGCATTGTAAATCCGGAAGACTATGAGGAATTGCGCCGGACTATCATATCGCAGTTGTCCGAGATTACCGACCCCTATACGGGACAGAAGATTTTTGAAAAGATATACAGGAGAGAAGAGCTTTACAGCGGACCCTATGTGTCTTATGCCCCCGATATTGTCTTAGGCTTCGGGAATAATCCTTATGAGCCCGGAGACGCCCTGTCCGGAGACGAAATAATTGAAAATGTCAAAAGCGACGGATTCAGCGGTATGCACCGGCCTGACGGCATTCTGATTGCATACGGCAATAACGTCAAAAAAGGCTCAGCGCTTCATGGAGCCGCAATATGCGACCTGGCGCCGACAATTTTATACGCTATGGGTTTAAAAATACCCTCCGATATGGACGGGAAAGTTTTGTATGATATATTTGAACCCTCTTTTACGGATAAACATCCTGCAGAATACGACAAGACTGCCGCAGGCAAGGCTGAACCTGACGAGAAAGAGCTGAATTATACCGGGAACGACACGGAAGAAATAGCGAAGAGACTAAAATCATTGGGATATATCTAAATTAAGAGCGGGAGACACTAATTTGGAAAGAGAAAAAAGAAGACAGCGGGTCGCAAGCTCCGCCTCACGCGTTTCAAAAAACACGCTGATTAATTTTGCGGCAAAGGTATCGGAATTAGCCGCCGGATTAATTACGATTCCCCTGGCCACACGTTACCTCGGGCTGGAGCTTTTTGGAGAATACGCCTTTTTAGGCGCGGTCTCAATGGTCTTAGGTCCCACAATAGCAATGGGTTCTTTAAGAATCCTGATAAGGGATATGTCTGTTGAAAAGGAAAAGAGCCCTCTCTTTCTTTCTTCCGGCTTACATCTTAACTGGCTGATGAGCATTGCCGTATCGCTAATTGCCGTAATCGTCATTTTCTATTTTAATTTAACATCAAAAAATGCGGTAATCTGTCTCTACATAGCGCTCCTGGGACAGATTCTGAAGTCCATGAAGAATACTATTGATTCAGTTTTTATTGCTTATGAAAAAATGATTTATATTTTCATAACAACCATCATTAATAAGGTGCTGTATGTCGCATTTCTGGTTCTTGCCATTTATTACGACACGGGGATTATCGGATTGTTTTCATCTATAGCCATTGCAAACGGCGCGGCTTTTATCTTTACACTGACAGTTTCATCAATTAAATTTGCAAAACCTCAGTGGAATATTAATTTTCGCCAGATAACTTACCTGTTTAAGGAATCACTCCCTGTCGCCATAGCCGTTCTGATAATGCAGGGATATACATATACCAATGTCTTTCTGCTGAAAATTTACCAGAGCAATGTGCATGTCTCGCTTTTTCAGGCGCCGCAGCGCGTTATTAATCCCCTTTTTCTGCTCCCCACTTCCTTTTTAATGGCCTTTGTCCCGAGCCTGTCGCGCCTCGGAAGCGGCAGCGACAGCGATAAAGACTCACGCCAGGGGCTGTTGTACGCATATACCACAACGATGAAATATATGCTTATTGTCACCCTGCCGATTGCCGTTTATACGACAGTATCTTCCGAATGGATTGTTAACATGCTGTTTGGCAAAGAGTTTTCGGAATCCGCAATATCTTTTCAACTGATAATGTGGACCATTGTCCCGCTTTTTGCAAATGCCCTGCTCACATTTCTTCTGACTTCCATCAGAAGGCAGAAAGTGCTGACAACCAGCAGTTTAATCTGTTTTATAACAAACTTTATATTGGCATATATTCTTATTCCAAAATACGGGCATGCAGGGGCCAGCATAGCCTACCTGATTGCATACTACGTTTTATTCCTGGTTAATTTTTACTATACAACCAAATATCTTGAGTTAATACCGGTCCGCCGTATTTCCATACGTCCCTTGTTTGCAGGCGGTATAATGCTGGCCCTGCTTCTCTTGCTGGAGAGTAAATTAAATATGGTTGTTTTATCTGTAACTGCCTTCCTGCTTTACTTCGGACTGCTGTTCGCATTAAAAGCCTTCACCCCTGAAGAAATCAGGATATTCAAAAAGGCTTTTTCAAGAGAGTCAAAGGGAAGACAACGGAGAGGACCCGGGCCCGGAATGCCGGATTCTTCCATTGAATAACGCTATATTATGCAGACAGGCGAAGGCATAGCGCGTGACATATTCAGATTAATAATCTGGTTCCCATTCAGATGGCTCATAAGCCTTCTGCCTGTTAATTACGGGCTAAGAAGAAAAAAATCACACAAAACATAATGGCCGTCTTAAATAAAGATGAAGCAGCAGCCCTAAGCATCACAAAAAAATATTATGAAAACCATTATGTTGACAGGCTGCATATCTTCCTTTACCCCAAATTAACAACAAAAGAAAAAATTAAGCGGTATATCTCTTTTGAAAACCTTGACACATTAGAAAGAGAATTAAAAGCCGGCCGAGGCGTTCTCATTGTTCAGCCTCACTTCGGTCCCGTGCAAATTACGCTTCTGGCACTTTCTTTATCCGGGTTCAACCCCGTCCAAATCGGGTATCCGAAAGACATAGGGCTGAGCAGGATAGGACGCGCCGTGGCATTCAGATACAGGTTAAAATACGAGGCCATGCTGCCGCCCATTCTTCCTGCAAACAAATACCTCGGCAAGGCATATAAACACCTTGCAAACGGAGGCGTAGTTTTCACAACCGGCGACGGCGCAGGCGGAGGCATACGGCTCGGAGAACATAGAGAGTTTACATTTTTTAACGCTAAAACCATGTTCCCTCTCGGTCCCGCGGCCTGGGCGGTAAAAACAGGCTCTGCCTTTATCCCCACATTCATCATAACTGAAGGATATAATAAATTCAGAATAGTTTTTGAAAAACCGATAGAGGGAATGCATAAGAATTTGGAAAGAGATACGGCTTATATCACCGGGAAATTTATTTCCGTTTTTGAAAATTATGTACGCCGCTATCCCCATTGTTGGCATTTCTGGGATGAAATTTAAAAACTCAACATGGTATGACTATGATGAAACCTTTTTTAATAGATAAAAAAGTTAACAGTTTTACGGATATAAAGAACTCCATAGGGAGCATTATAGGGCATTATTCAAGCCTCCTGCCGTCTGATAAAAACGCAAGAATACTTCTTAAACCCAACCTGAATGCCAATATGAACGCACTGACCGGCAACACCACTGACCTGCGGATTATTTCAGCGCTGATAGAGTATTTAAAAAACATGGGATACGGCAATATCACAATCGGCGAAGGGACCAACAGCGGTTATTACAGAAACAATATCAGCGTCATCTCACGCCTTAAAGTTGACAAACTTGCTGAATATTTCGGAGTTAAGATTATTGACCTCAACTATTCAGAGCCGGTTTATGTCAATTTTGAAAATGAAATAAAGGCGGCTGTAGCAAAAGATGTCATGGAGGCTGATTTTTTAATAAATTTGCCGAAACTTAAAACTCATTTTGAGGCCGGCATGAGCGTATGCCTTAAGAATATGATGGGCTGTCTCGTAGGTCAGGAAAATAAAAAGAAGACTCACAAAAACCTTGCAAGAAATATTCTTAACATAAACAAATTCATAAAGCCGCACCTTCACATAGTTGACGGCATCATAGCAATGGAAGGACTCGGACCTACGCGGGGAGTGCCAAAAAATACAGGGCTTATAATCGCGGGGCTGGACCCGCTTCTCATGGACCTGGCCTGCGCTAAAATTGCCATGTTTGATTACAGAAAGGTAACTACGCTCAGGGCTGCCGAAGACTCCGGGCTTTTAACAAATAAACATCTTGAGGTTGTGACCTCTTTTGATGCAAAACAGTATCAGAAAAATTTTCTTCCTCCGAAGGCAGGGCTGCTTGCAAGTTTCATACACAGCCCCAAAAGACAAAAATATTTTCTTGCAGTCCGAAACACGAGATTATTTAATTATCTCTGCTCAACTGAATTTATCGGGAAAATCCTCTTTAAGTCGGGGCTGAGGCAGGACCATTTCATCAAGGACGAAATGGTTTTTGAAGGGCTTGCCTTAAACAAAAAATTATGCAGGGCCGGATGCGGTAAATGCAGTGATTACTGCCCGGTCGGGTTGAAATTGCCGGAGGAAATAAACAATAATAAATGTATCGGCTGTCTTTACTGCTTCCTCGTGTGTCCCGCCCTTGCGATTGAATTCAAGGGGACGCTCGGTTTTATGGCAGAGCAGATGCGGCAATATGATGATATTGTAAGAAGAATCTCTTAAGCTTATAAATAAAGAAATTTAGTCCAGGAGGATACGGACATGACAAAGCTATCAAATTTTATTGTGTTTCTATTCGTAATGCTTTCGTTTTTTTCACCTGTTTCAGCAGCGGTCTACTGGGGCGACCTCCATGTTCACACAAGCTATTCTGCTGATGCATATCTGCAGGGCGGTTCTGCAATCCCTGACGATGTCTGTACTTCAGCCAAAAACAACGGGCTTAACTTTGCCGCGGTTACAGACCATGCGGAATATAATGCCGCAGCGGGAAGAATGAGCGAATATTTATGGAATGATACGGTTGCTCAACTGCAAAACGGCAGTTGTGCGGAGACCTCAACCTTCATTCCGTTTATCGGCTATGAATGGACCAACCAGACATATGGTCACAAAACAGTAATATTTAAAATATTAAACATCCCATTCAGCGCTGTGTTCGGAGCCAAGCACTATACAACCCCGGACGCCCTGTGGACTGCTCTGGACAGTTCAGGCTATAAAGCCATAACCATTCCCCATCATGTGGCAGATGACAATACCGCAGCCACCAACTGGGATTATCACAACCCTTATTATCAGCCTGTTATGGAGATATACTCAGAACATGGCAGTTCTGAATCGTGCAGATTAAATTACGAAGCGCCAGCCTTCTGCAATTCAAGCGGTTCTGCGGCATATGCCCTCGGAACAAAGGGATATAAAATAGGCATTATTGCAGGGACCGATGCTCACGACGGCCGTGCAGGCTCTGTTAATAACGGTGATTTCGTCATGCCCAGGACTCAGTTCAACGGAGGGCTGATTGCAGTCATTGCCTCTTCATTCAGCAGGACTGACATCTGGGACGCCATAACAAACAGGCGTACATATGCTACCTCAGGTCCTAAAATCATTCTGAGTTTCAATATAAACGGCAATAAAATGGGGTCCGAAATAATTTTAGCAAGCGGAGAGTATCCCGCGCTTGAAATCTCTGCGCAAGGCGTGCGTTCGGTTATTGACCGTATAGAGATTATTAAAAACGGCAATTCCGTCAGCCCGGTCCATACGCAGACCTTTTCCCAAAATACCGTCAGTTACTCCTGGACTGACAATGATTATATATCCGGCGACTTTTATTATGTGCGGGTTATTCAAAGCAACAACGAAAGGGCGTGGTCCTCGCCCATATGGGTGACAACACAGCAATAAGTCCTGACACATGAAAATATTTTTATTGAATCCGCCGTTTCATAAGAAGTTCTCGCGTCCGCAGAGAAGCCCTGCCGTCACCAAAAGCGGAACGCTTTACTTTCCAATGTGGCAGTCATTTGCAGCCGGCCTGCTTGAAAAAAACAATTACGAAGTGGACTTTGTTGACGCCCCGGCTGACGGATACAGCCTTGACGAGATTCTGCTAAGGGCCCAGGCCTTTCAGCCCCGCCTGATAGTCCTGGACACAAGCACCCCGAGCATCTACAATGACGCCGCAGTTGCTGGACAATTAAAAGACGTCTGCCCTTCTTCATTTCTCATCCTTACCGGCACTCATGTATCAGCCCTCCCTGAAGAAAGCCTGCTGTTGAATGAGAAAATAGACGCAGTTGCAAGGTATGAATATGATTACACGCTGCTGGACCTGGCCCGCACTCTTGAAAAAAACGGCGATTTAAGCAATGTTGCCGGAATAAGCTTCAGGGACCGCGGTAAAATCATTCATAATCCCCAGCGGCCATTTATTGAAAATCTGGATGAACTGCCTTTTGTGAGCGCAGTTTACAAAAAATTCCTGAAGATAGAAAACTATTTCAATCCAAACGCCCTCTACCCCATGGTTACAATCACCACCAGCAGGGGCTGTCCTTTCAAATGCACATTCTGCGTTTACCCGCAGACGCTCATGGGAAACCATTACCGCATGAGGAGCGTGCAGAATGTAGTCGCTGAAATGGAATATATAACAGAAAATTTTCCGCAGGCAAAGGCAGTGTTTTTTGAAGACGACACGCTGACCGTAAATAAGGAACGCTGTCTTGAGCTGTCTGAATCAATAATAAAAAAGGGGATTAAGATTTCATGGACGGCAAATGCGCGGGTCGGGCTGGACCTGGAAACCATGAAAAAAATGAAGGAAGCCGGGTGCAGGTCCTTCTGCGTCGGATTTGAGAGCGGCAGTCAGGGGATACTTGACGGCATGAAGAAAAACATCAAGCTTGAAAAAATGCACGAATTCATGAAAACCGCCAAAAAGGCAGGCCTACTCATTCACGGCTGTTTTATGGCCGGCCTGCCCGGCGAGACGGAAGAGACTATGAAGCAGACGCTTGAGCTGGCCAAACGGCTTAACCCCGATACGGTCCAGTTTTATCCGGTAATGGTCTATCCCGGAACAGTTGCCTACGACTGGTACAGGCAGAAGGGGTTTCTCATCACAGAGGATTTCTCAAAATGGCTCACCCCTGCCGGACTCCATAATACAGTTGTAAAAACAGAAAACCTTCAGCCCGAGGCCTTGGTGCGGTTTTGCGATAACGCCAGGAGGGAATTTTATTTAAGGCCCGGGTATCTTTTTTATAAGATGGGACAGATGATCGCGCATCCGCGTGAGATTAAGAGGACCCTGAAGTCATTAAAAACATTTACCAAGTATCTGCTAAAGGGTTCTGACATTCAGAGCACATGAACTTGCCTTAAAACTGCAATTCCAACAAAAAAACGTCATTCCCGCGCAGGCGGGAATCCAGAGTTTTTAAGGTTCTGGATCCCCCGGTCAAGCCGGAGGATGACAAATTTAGAGTTTTTGGACAATATCATATAGGTAATTTTATGAGTGATGACGAAAAAAGCCTTGTCGTATCAGGCGCCGGCGCCGCAGGAATCTCCGCAGCAATTACTGCAGCGCAGATGGGCTGCCCTGTCCTGCTTGTAGAAAAATCACAAAATGAAGGCGGGACCGTCACAAAATCACTGATTCACACGCTGGGCGGCATCTTTGATTCCTCCGGAGAATTTATTAATAACGGCATAACTAAAGAACTGGCTGAACGCCTGCTCGGCGCAGAATCCTTTACCAAAAAAAGACAAATCGGCAGGACCTGGACCTTGCAGTGCGCACCGGACATATATGGGAAAGTTGTCAAAAATTGGATTAATGAACTGCCTCAAATCAAACTAATGCTTAACAGCTTTATAAGCGCGGTAGAAGCAGATAAAGGCTCTGTTAAGTCCGTTACTGTAACCGGCGATAAGACGGCTGTTATTAATATAACTGATTTAATTGATGCAACTGGTAAAGGTGAAACCATCAGGCTCATCAATCCTGATTTAGTAATTAACAACGAGCCGAAGGCATCTGCGGGCCTAATTTTTATTTTACGCGGAGTGGACCCTGACGCCCTCAGTTTTCCCAATAACGTAAAATACCTGCACCATATCAGGAGTGAGGTTAAAAAAGGCGCGCTCCCGCCTGCACTCGCAGGCACCTGGTTTGATCAGGGGGTATATGAAGGCGAGTGTTATGTGAAAATAACTGTTGACGCTGATACTGCAAAGACATCATCAGGATTCACGGACAAATTGAGAGATGATTTAATTTCCTGCCTGCGCGCCCTGCCCGCTTTTTCAAAGGCAGTTATTTACAAAACAGGCGCTCAGGGCCTTCGCGACAGCGGGAGAACAGCAGGCGAGTACAGCCTCTCATATGAGGACGTCATTAACGCACGAAAGTTCCAGGATGCGGCATGCCGCTGTGCATGGCCCGTTGAATTCTGGGATAATGAGAACGGAGTAGCGCTTGAATATCTCAGGGAAAATGATTATTACGAAATCCCCCTGCGCTCCCTGAAGGTGCGCAGTCTGGAAAATGTATGGACCGCGGGCAAATGTTTTTCAGCGGATTACAGGGCGCGGTCCTCAGCGCGCGTCGCAGGCTGCTGCTGGGCCATGGGCGAGGCCGTTGCAAAAGCCGTATGCAAGAGATAGTATTATGAAAGAGTAAAATCTAAATTATCGTATGACGTCATTGACCCCGAAAATACGTT
Source organism: Nitrospirota bacterium (assembly GCA_016207865.1). GTDB lineage: Bacteria > Nitrospirota > Thermodesulfovibrionia > UBA6902 > DSMQ01 > JACRGX01. Next base: position 1,184 of record JACQZD010000124.1, on the reverse strand, counting down.
TAACCCTGTCATTCCTGCGGAGGCAGGAATCCAGTATTTTTAGTCATTTTCTGGATTCCCGTCTTCACGGGAATGACATTTTCACTCAGGATTCAGGTTGTAATTACCATGAATGTATTTGATATTTTTAAAGACCGCGCAGTAAAACAGCCCGGACACCACGCAATTGTCTCCGGCGGCGTCACATTCACATATTCCGGGCTTCTCAAAGAGATTGAATCAAAGGCTGAGATTTTAAGCAAGGCAGGCCTTCAAAAAGGAAGCTGTCTCGGCATACATCTGACCAACAGCCCTGAATATATCATTATGACATATGCAGGCTGGATGCTCGGCGCATGCATTGTGCCCGTTGCCTCTGAAATGACGCCTGAAGAAAAACTGCATCTTTGCAGCACTATCGCGCTTGACGCCGTTATTGCCAGAAGCAGGGATTCACAATTATTTGACCCGGTGCGGATAAAAGAACCTACAGACCTTTCAAACGGGCTTAGCCTCCTGCCTGTCCGCAAAAGCCGTCAGCACCCAAAAGGTTTCCATGAAATAAATCCGGCTTTTTTACGCTTTACATCAGGCACTACGGGCAGCGCAAAGGGAGTCGTAATCTCGCATGAATCCATAAAGGACCGCATCCTTGCAGCCAACCGTGTTTTAAATATCGGACCTGACGACAAAGTCCTCTGGCTGTTGTCCATGGCATATCACTTTACCGTATCAATTGTATCTTATCTGTCATTCGGAGCTGCAATCGTGCTGTCCGCAGGTTTTTTGGGCGAACTCATCATAAAGGCTCTTCAGAATATGAAATGCACGATTATTTCTGCCTCCCCCACGCATTATCAGCTTATGAATAATACCGGAGCGGCAGACCTCTCGGGCTTGAGATTAGCCATCTCAACCACAAGCGGGCTGGCTTCTGAAATTGCGGACAGGTTTTATCAATTATTTCATGTGCCTCTTTGTCAGGCCTACGGGATAATAGAAGTAGGCCTGCCTTTTATAAATGTTGATAATCCTGTTGGGAAAAGCAAATCTGTTGGAAAGTTACTGCCTGATTTTCAGGCGCTTCTTGAAGACAGCGGCCTGGGGGATAATCTGAAGACCATTAAGCTCCGCGGCAAGGGTTTCTTTGACGCCTACTATGAGCCGTGGCGCCTTCGCTCAGATTGCCTGAAGGACGGCTGGTT
>JACQZD010000123.1 GCA_016207865.1 Nitrospirota bacterium | reverse complement strand
ATTACCAGATGCAAAGGTGTCGGTCCTTATAAATTTAGGCACAGAAGGCGTGCTTTCAGGCAATCCTGCAATTGATGAATTAATTGTCTTTGACCGCTCAGTAAAGAAATTGCCTTTAGTCAGCCGCATTGCAAAAGAAATTGCATTTCTCAGAGAAATAAGGGCAAAAGAATTTTACATGGCGGTTGACCTTACAAACGGGGACCGGGCCGCGATTTTATCTTATATCTCAGGCGCAAGATACAGACTGGCTGCTGACCCCGGCAAAAAGGGATTTGCAGGCAAAAGGTATCTCTATACGCATCTTGCAAATATTGACAAGCAAAAACACATGGCGCTTCAGAACCTTGATATCTTGAGACAGTTCGGCATAGATGCAAAGAGTGAGGAAGTGGATTTTTTTATACCTGAGGAGGCCAGGGCATTTATAAAAAATATTTTTGAAGAAAATAATATGAAAAATCCCCCCGCACCCCTCTTTGTCAGGGGGGGGGTAAGGGGGGATCATACCGGCAAAGTCGTTCATATTCATCCGACATCCAGATGGCTTTGGAAATGCTGGAAGGATGAATACATGGCAGATGTTATCATCTGGCTTATTGAACAGGGGGCAAAAGTGATTGTGACCTCAGCGCCGGATAGGAGAGAGATGGATAAGGCAAAGAGAATTTTGTCTTTGGTTGGGGATTACAGAACACAGAACCTTGCCTATCGGCAGGCAGGCACAGAACACAGACAAAACAACTCCGAACGCATACACATATACGGGGACAGTCCAGATTCTACTCCCGATAAGGGTCGGGACGTAAATCCGGGACAGTCCCCTTTACGGGTTTTAGATTTAGCCGGCAAGACTACAATAAAACAGCTTGCCGCTGTTTCAGAGGCATCAGATTTATTTTTGGGCGTTGACTCGGCGCCCATGCACATAGCTGCTGCTNNNNTTGCGCTCTTTGGGCCTACACATGAAAATCTCTGGGGACCATTTGGCATGGGGCATATTGTCATCTCAAAAGACATGCCGTGCAAGCCCTGCAAAAAAGGGAGCTGTGAGGGCATTGAATTAAGGGACTGCATGGAGGCGATAAAGCCGGAGGATGTAAAGGAGGCAGTTTTAAAGATTTTTAAATTGGATACTTTGTAGCCGCAGGCTTTAGCCTGCGTTTTAATGAGAATAATATGGTTATAACAGAGAAAAAACACAGATTGCCTAAAGAATTTTACAGAGGTGAAATTTCTGTTGCAGTTACTTTATGCTTAAAAGGAAATGCAGCCGCAGGCTTTAATCTTTGTGATTCTGTATTAGTAAATACATTTTCTGATATTCTTTCTTCAGTTGTTACAAAAACAGATTGTATTGTTCCGGTTTACTGTTTTATGCCTGACCATCAACATTTGATCATCACAGGAACAAGCAGGGATTCTGATATTTTGAAATCAATAATAAGGTATAAACAGAAAACTGGCTTCTGGATGTCTGCAAATAAACCGGAGATTAGTTGGCAAAAAGATTTTTATGACCATGTAATAAAAACCAATGAGGATATAGCAGCTCAAGTTAGATACATCCTTGATAATCCAGTAAGAAAAGGTTTGGTATTGTCATGGCAGGAATATCCGTTTAAAGGCGCTATTGGATGTAAAATAGAAGATGTTTTAGATGGTATTATTACTCTGTAGCCGCAACCTTTAGGTTGCGTTAATTATTTATACGCAGGCTAAAGCCTGCGGCTACAACGGGACTTAAAATAAAATGAAAAATCTGAAAGCCCTTAAACCCGGAATCAAAAACATTCTCCTCATACGCCGGAATAATATCGGCGATATGATATGCGCTGTTCCTGTATTTAAATCCATACGAAAGGAATTTCCTGGTGCGCATATTACTGTCATGGCCGACAGCACAAATGCGGGAGTAATTGAAGGAGCCTCTTTTGTAAATGAGGTGCTGGTGTACAGAAAGGGTCAGGGCATTTATAAAAACAAATATCTTAATTACCAAAGGCTTTTTAGGGGAAATAAGAGAAAATACGACCTTGCAATAGGGGTAAAAAGGGGTTTTTCGTCAACGCTTGCGGCAATCACGCTGATTAGCGGGGCAAGGATACGCGCAGGGTGCGTGCCGGATAAATGGCATCCGTTTCAATTTTGTTATAATCTGCCTGTAAAAGACTGTAAAAAATGGAATTCCATCAACCATGTTGATGCGCTTCTTGAATTTATCAAAACCATAGGGGTAGAAAATACGGTTAAGGACATAAGCATTGAGATTCCTGTTGATTCAATGAAGAAAGCGAAAGATTTCTTAAAAGGACATCTCCCCTCCTCCATCCCCCTTCCCGACACATCAGGAGAGAGGGCAAGGAGGAGGGTGGTTGTATTTAACGTCAGCAACAATAAGCTTGAAAATACGTGGCCGCTTCACAAGTTCAGGAAACTGGGAAATATGCTTTGTCAAAAATACAAAGCAGCAGTTATAATTTCCTCTGCGCCTTCTGACAGGGGAAAGTCAGAGGAACTTTTAGGGGGCATTGCGGGTGATGCGGCTTACTTTGATTCACTTAAGATTATGGATTTTGCAGCCATTGCGTCTTCAGCAGACCTTCTTGTGTGCGGAGAGGGCGGGGCAATGCATGTGGGCGCCTCTGTAAAAACCCCGACAATATCCCTGTGGGGCAGCAGAAGACCGCGTAAATGGATGCCTTACGGAGAAGGACAGTTTACGGTTATAAAAGGCGAACATGTGGAGACAATCAGCGCGGAAGATGTGATGGAAGTAATTAACAAAAATAAATTACTATGATAGACAAAAAACTTACAATACTCCACACTGAGGCCTCAAAGGGCTGGGGCGGGCAGGAGATAAGGATATTTGAGGAATCCCTTAAGTTTGCCAAACGCGGGCACAGGGCTTTGATTGCCTGCCAGGAAGGCAGTAAAATTTCACAAAAGGCAAAAGAGGCAGGGTTTTCTGTTTATTTTGTCCGTATGGAATATTCTGTTGCCCCGCTGGCAGTAGGCAGATTCCTTAAAATAGTAAAAGATGAGAAGGTGGACATAATTCACACCCA
>JACQZD010000122.1 GCA_016207865.1 Nitrospirota bacterium | reverse complement strand
GCTTTAAGGCAACACCTTAAAGTCATGCTGCCTTTTTGTAAATTGTTCAGGGCAAATACTTAAAACATTTTGCAGCATGACAGACAATACATATGTTGCGTTCTTACAGTTTTGAGAACATATATGCCTTTGCAAAATGATTCCGGACAAGCCGGAATGACAGTTTTAGACAAGTATCGTTTATTGTGTTGTGCGTTTGTCGTGTTTATTGCGCGATAAACTCTATAACGCTATGAACGCTGTACGCTATAATCTGTCGTTACCTCCACTGACTCTGGATGTCATACGTTCCATGCCGTTTGAATTTCCTCTTCAGCTTGTTTAAATCATCACCAACAAGATTGTCCATGGAATATTCGCCCATATGCTCATCATTCTGCAGATAATACAAATAACCTATCTCAGCAGGCTCAAATCCGATAAGACGCGCCGCAATGCCGTCAGCCTTTACAGGGTCTGTTGAGGCGATAGCAACTTTCATGTTAACAGATGTTCCGTCCACAGGCCCGTCCCCTTCCATGCATACAAATCCGTCCAGCACCACGAGGTCAGGCCAGGTCCTTTTTGCAAACCCAACAATGTTTCTATGAATCATCTTAACGCTTTTCCGGTAAGCCGGATAACTCCTGAACAGGGAATTGATAAACCAGTTGGGGAGTTTTCTCCGCATTTTGGACACTGTGCCCGGAGGCAGTTTATCAAGCAGTGTCTTAGGCGCGTCAACCTCAATTCCGCCCTTCATGCCGTGAATCATTGCCATGTCCTGCCTAAGCACAAGGCCTGCCATGTTTTTAATGCCGAATGTGGCAATGGCAAAATTATGCGTCTTGGGAATTGACAGAGAGATTTTATAATCAAATTCCTGAATCCGTTTGCTGATTCTGAGATGCGTGTCGCCTACAACCGAATGAATAGGGCTTTCTATTACATCCTTGTCATTATCAAAATCTGTCAATGAGACTTTGGAATATTTTTTCTCAAGGCGGTAGTAATCATAATCCTTAAAGACATCTGTGGTCGGAAGCCCGCGGTAAAATGCAGTTGCAGAGCTTTCTCCGACAGTGATGGACGTATCGGGCGCAAGCTCTCTGACAAACTCTATCACAGCCTCTATTGCCTCCACATTTGTATTGGCAAAGTCAGGCTTAAGCGCCACGAGATTCGGCTTAATAAGAATATTCTTGGCGGTCTTTATCGGCTCAAGGTCTTCACGAATCAGAGAAAGGCATTTATTAATATTCCCTTTTCTGCCTTCACCGTAAACAATCGCCGCCTTCTTTTTCTGCGCCATTTTCTGCGTCATTACGCCTCCGCTATAAATTAACACTTCCCTCTACAAAAAGTTGTCATTCTCGCCCCCGATTACGACATTCGAGGGCAGGCTCCAGCGGGAATCCAGGGTTTTTAATCCCTTCTGGATTCCCCGGTCAAGCCGGAGGATGACAAACACTGAGTTTTCAGACAAGCTCAATTTTCCCTATAATTTTCCCTTGACAGCAGGGGGTGAAAATTGTATTTTGTATTATACAATAAGAAAGTGTTTTAATATTTTGAGGGGAAAAAAGAAGAGGAAATAATAGAGAGATAATAGGGACAGCGCCCGTTTAATCATAAGGTTTAAGAGATTGCTTCGCCCCGATGTGTCAGGTTCACAAGGGAGCACGAAAATACATTCAATGTCATACCTGCGAAGGCAGGTATCCAGTGTCTTTTTACATCTGGATTCCGTGTCAAGCACGGAATGACAGACTCTATTTTTGGGTCAATGACAACTTATTAGTTTATATATAGGCTTCATTTCCCGCAATTTCTGACACATGAATATTTATTCTGCAACAGAATAGGGTTTAATTTATTAACCATCCCGTTATGTGATATAATGGTCTAAAGAGAGGTCAATGAGTTATGGATATATCTGTAAGGATTGAGATATTTAAGGAAAACGAGGTTTATGTAGCGCTATCGCCGGAGTTAAATGTCTCCAGTTTCGGTGATACCATTGAGGATGCAAAAAAATCTGTAAAAGAAGCAATAGAGGCTTTTGTTGAGGAGTGTGGAAGGATGGGGACGCTGGATGATGTTTTAGAGGAATCCGGCTTTTTAAAAACCAACAGTTCGTGGAAATCAAGAAGTCCTGTTGCTGAAGAAAATCTTGCCCTTGCCGTATAGATAAATGCCTGAGAGAAAAATCACTACCCCACATTTTCTGAAATTCTGAAAAAATGATAAAATAAAATATGCAATTTGAATGGGATCCAGATAAGTCCGAAGCGAATCTTAAAAAACATGGCATTTCATTTAATGATGCATCAACAGTATTCGGCGATCCACTGGCAATAACCTTCAACGATCCTGACCATTCTATTCGCGAGCATAGATTTCTGACTTTTGGATATTCCAGAAAAAGTCAGTTTTTGGTTGTCGTTCATATGGAACGGCATGGAAAAACAAGAATAATAAGCGCAAGGCGCGCAACAAGACAAGAAAGGAAAATATATGAAGACGGTTAAACACGAAGAACTGCGTAAAGAGTATAAGCGGGAAGATTTAGGAAAAGGGACAAGAGGTAAATATTTTGATGAATACAAAAAGGGAACGAATCTTGTTCTTCTCAGTCCTGATGTGGCAAAAGCATTCCCGGATGACGCCTCAGTTAATGAAGCACTGCGTAGTTTGATGAAAATAGCACGGCAATCAACAGGTCTCACAAGGCGCTCCATCTGAGGAAATAAAAACAGCGTCCGTTTAATTAGGAGGCAAAAATTAAAAACCCTGGATTCCCGCTGGAGCCTGCCCTCGAATGTCGTAATCGGGGGCGGGAATGACAAATTTTTGTTGGAGTCACTATCTTTAACATGAAACCTGATGTTTATTTCAGCAGGATTAAAAAAGGGCAGGACAGGTCAGACTGCTTTAAGTCCCTCCTTGAGAAAATCAGCACGCCTCTCCGCGATTTTAAAAAGGGCTCTTTTGTAGGCATCAAGATAACAATAGGAGAGAAACAGAATAAGGGTCATATTAAACCTGAATTTGTAAAAATCCTGTGTGATAAGCTCAAAAAACAGGGCGCCAAGCCCTTTGTATTTGACACAAATGTAATTTACAAGGGCGAACGGCAGAACGCAGTAGACCATCTTAATCTTGCATACGGCAAGGGTTTCACCATAGATAAACTGGGATGCCCGTTCATAGTCGCTGATGGCGTTTTCGGCACTGATTCCAAAAACATTAAAGTCAATTACAGTCACATCAAAGAACTACGGGTGCCTTCTTTTGTAGGGGTTCTTGACGACCTGATTGTCTTATCACACATCACAGGGCACCTGATGTCAGGATATGCAGGCTCAGTCAAGAATGCCGGCATGGGTATGGCATCACGCGCAGGAAAGCAGGCACAGCATTCGTCATTAAAACCGGCAATTAATTCAGAGCACTGCACCATGTGCGGATGCTGTATTGAAATATGCCCGGTTTCAGCCATTTCAGAAGTAAAGGGCAAGGCCTTTATTAATTCAAAAATCTGTGTAGGATGCGGTGAATGTATTTCAGCCTGCAAGTTTGACGCAGTTAATATAAACTGGCATGAAGACGTAAATATTTTTTTAGAGAGAATGGCTGAATACGCAGACGGCATACTTTCGCGCATCAAGAGGAAGGTATTTATAAACTTCGCCTTTGACATAACAGAGGAATGCGACTGCCTTGCCGGAGACGACCCTAAGATAATTGAAGACATGGGAATTTTTGCTTCAAGGGACATTCTTGCCGTTGACAAGGCATGTTTTGACATTCTGACAAAGGGAAAGGATGTCTTCTCAAGAGGCAAAAAGGCAAAACCCTACCTGCATCAATTTAAATACGCAGAAAAAATCGGATTGGGGAAATTAGATTATAATCTGATTGAAGTGTGATTTTTTTTAAAAGCTCACTATTCCCTTCACATATTCAAAGGACCCGTCGTTAAACCACATATCAAGCTGGGCCGGGTCTTTTAACTGCTGTCCGCGGAAGCGTGAAACCGCGGCAAAGCCTGTTTTTAAATCTTTCAACGCGGTCATGTCACCCCATAGTTTCTCAAACTGCGCCACGGGATAGACATCTTCATGCCCTGCGCCCCATAAATATTTAACATTTTTAATGGTCACATATGTCGGAATCAATTTTTCACTTTCATACACAGCTTGAGTTATCCTGCTTTTTATCTCAGGATTTTCTTCAGCCTCTACAATCATGCCCCTGTCAAGCTTGAAAAACTTCAGCATGGAATCAATGGTTATCCAGTTTGTGAGGGTGTTGTAATAACTTAACCGATATTCGTCTTGCTCGCGGGGCAGGGCTAATCCTTCTATCAACTGAATATTCCCGTTAATCTTTGCCAGCCCTCCGCCCCGGTCCTCAATGCGCCTCGGCGTCACCTCAAATGTCAGGCAGGACTTATTTGCAATATGCATTCCAAGCAGGGCCGGCTCAATATTTGCGCCCAGCGTGTCAATATTATGGCAAAGGAGATATTTAAGGTCAGTATTATCTTTAATCATCCTTGCAAGAACTCCGTTTTTTATCAGGTTCGGTATTTCATACCAGTGTCCCGGAGGATTAAACCTCATGAGGGGCTTATTTTCCGAATAGTCCTCTCCTTCGCCTCTGGACTTGGCCCATTCAATCAACGCCCCATGTATATGGTCCTGAAGTTTCTGAACATTCTCATTCTGTTTTTGCTGAAGCTCCTCTTCCCATAGAAACCTGAGGTCGCGCTCATAAAGTTTTCCTGTCTGCCTGCTCTTGGCAAGGTGCACTTCCATAAAGGTCCTAAATCCGCCGGACATCTTAATAAAAGGATTTATCGGCTTTACAACCGCAGCGCCCTCGGTCCAACGGCTGCCCATGCCTCCGGCAAAGCTGACGACAGCAACCTCATTTTGTTTCAGGGAATCAATTCCTAATTTAAAAAATCCCCCCATCCCCCCTTTGTTAAAGGGGGGTGAGGGGGGATTTTTTAAATTTTCAAAGTGAAAAATCTCATCTTCACTAACATCCTCAAGCGTAGTTGTCTCAGGCAGGCGGTTTCTGAACAAGCCTATTTCCCCGCTTTTGAGCAGGGATTTCATATGCTCATGGGACTTTGAATCAAATCCATATTTATTCTTAATCTCGTCTTCTCCGCTGTCTTCTTTTGTTTCCGCTTCAACAGTTTCAAAACTGCAAATCTCAGGCATGTCCGCATCTGCGCCTGTAAGCAGATGCGCGGTATTGCCGTCATGGTTAAACTCAAAATCATATATCATCGGCTCTATGGCAAAGGAAAGGGAGAAATTATAGACCTGTTTGAGCTCTGACATTATCTCAAGCACCCTGTTTTTAAATTTCTTCTTAACCAAAGGGTTTACTATAAACGCCATTCCCCCTCCTGACATACCGCCAAGCATCAGAAATCCCCAGTAATCAGTCTTAAACTCTTTTTTGACCGCTTTAATCAAATCTTCAGTAAAGGCATTATTCACCCATGGAATGATTCCCTGAATAGGGCCTTCCCAGTCCATGGTCGTAAGCCTCCCGAGTCTTTTCATATCGCCTTTTTTAAGGGCCTTGGTAATTTCATCAAACAGCCGGATGCCTTTAAGCCTTGATCCCCACTCCTTTTCATACCGGAGGAGATATTTCTCAGTGACCATCTCAAGTATAGGCCCGACATTTTGTGAAATCCCGCCGTGTACCAGCACCATTGAATCAATTATTTTTCTTTCAATCTTTTTGGGAATTTCATCACGGGAAAATAAATCATGATTTGGAAGCAGACATCCCCTGCTAATTCCAAATTCAGGAGATTCCCGGCAGGCAGTTTGACCTGTAATCACCTTTATGCCGGGCCACAGCCCTCCTGAGTCCTGCCATCCTCCGCCTGAGCCTCCGAGCCATTCGCCGAGGATGGCCCTTGAAGCAATCAGCCGCCTTTCTTCTTCTGACAATGGCCCTGTCTGCTCTTTAATCTGTCCGCTGAATCTCATCAGGCGGGTTATAATTGTTGCAAGAAGGGTGGTGCTTACTGCAAGGCGCGACCCCTTTGGGATATCAGTAACCCTGCTGACTATCTCTATTCCTCCGGCTCTGCCAAGCAGTCTCTGAAGAATATCTTTTAACTGAAGGTCCTTATTTTCAAAAGACGGCGGCACGATACCTGACGCCACTACGCCTGCTTTTAATAATGAGAGATAGTCATTGCCAAAATTAAATAATTCACTGAGAGTCGTAACTTTTTTTGAAGTTTTTAAATCGATTGATTCCAGATATATCACAGGCTCTTCAATGAACCTGCAGTAACATTCGCAAGGCGGTCTTAAACATCCTGCTGCTTCGCCGGCCTTTAAATTAACCGAGACATTGACAACCTTTGCTCCTTCGGGAAAATCCATGCCGAGAAAAAATATATCAGACCATCCGCTGTGCGATGGGTCCAGCCTGACAGGAGATGTATCCAGTCCCACAGGATATGCGCCGGTTTCAGGATCAGGAGTTGTAAGTTCTGCAGGGACTGAATAAGGATAATCTTTCAGACTGGCGGTGCTGAAAAGAAGTGTATTTTCATTGCACCGGCTGATGGACAGCTTCACTTGGTCCACGAGATATTTAAATGCCAACTGATAATATGAATCAGCCGCCGCACTGGCGACCGCGCCGTTAATATTACCGTTAGTCATCGCCGTTAAATAAATTTCTACGGCGCCCTCAAAATTCCTGTCAAGCGCGGCTTTTACGCCTTCAAACGGGATTTTCCCGCAGGGTATTACATTTTTATTTTCCTGAAGGTAAAATCTGTAAATGACAAAAAGGAAAAGAGACGCCCTGACCCTGTGATATAAGTTGCCTGATGACTTTCTGAATTTTTCCAGTTCAGACGCAAGCCTGAGAAGCTCTTTTTTGCCCTTGCCCTTCAGGAGAGAGGTAATGGAACGGTTGCGGACGGAGTTCTCATCGCTGACTATTGTCTTAATAAGAGCATTTGCCATATTGAACTTATTTATTATACTATGAAAGGAAGTTAAAATAATATGGATTTAAGAATAACATTTTTTATACTAAAGGTATAATTAAGACATATGAAACGCTTAAACTGGCAGTTTCTTTTGGGTACAGTTCTTATCGCGCTGTCTGCAACTTTATATTTTATCCATTATGCAATTTTCAAAGATGCCCACCATATCTTTGTCTTTCTGTTAGGGGATATTGCGTTTGTCCCTGTTGAGGTACTGCTTGTCACTCTGATAATCCACCGCCTGCTGACTGAAAGAGAAAAGCGCTCAATGCTGAAAAAACTGAACATGGTCATTGGAATTTTCTTCAGCGAAGCCGGGACAAAACTTTTGAAACTGTTCCTTGAGTTTAATGCCTCTCCCGACAAGATACAAAACGACCTTATTGTAACTGCCGATTGGACCGGTCAGAACTTCTCGGCTATCAGCAGTCACCTGAAAAATTATAATTACAGGTTTGACAGCCAGAAAGGCGACATGGAGCATTTGCAGAGTTTTCTGCTGGAAAAAAGAAGTTTTCTTCTGAGCCTGCTTCAGAACCCGAATCTGCTGGAGCACGAGTCTTTTACCGACCTTCTGTGGGCGGTGTTTCATCTGACTGAAGAACTGGCGCACAGGACTGACGTCAAAAACCTGCCGGCCTCAGATTATGAGCATCTCTCAGGAGACATAAAAAGGATGTATGTCCTGCTGATTTCTGAATGGCTGTCTTATATGAAACACCTGAAGGATGATTATCCGTATCTGTTCTCCCTCGCCGTAAGGACAAATCCTTTTAATCCTTCCGCCTCGCCGGTTATACAGGCTTAGGATAAGTCCTATAAGTCTTATATGTGCTCATGAATAGACAGGAGCAGCCGGAAGCTGGGTTTTTACAAATTCCCTGTATCTTGAGGGCGGATCTACAACCTCCATACCGATTGTGGTTGTTGCGTCATCCGGCGGGGTATTGTGATACGACCACTTGACAATGCAATAAAGATCAATTATTTCTCCGTTGGAAAGAACGAATTTAAGGTCAATCGGCGTACCCGGCGAAAATTCAATTATGGACTCTGCCGGCGCGGTTATTATCTGAATGCCTCTTTCGGAAATATTCTCTATGAATATTGAACGGTCTGCATTGCCGGAGATACGCTCTGCGCTGAGGTAAACCCTTTTCCTGTTAAACTGTCTTCTTTCCATTTTGAGAGAGTTTACTTTATTAAAAATAAAAAATGCAAGAATTATTTTTATGTTTGTTGGGGCAGGAAATAACGGATGGTTTTTTAAAATGCAAGAATTATTTTTATGTTTGTTGTGGCAGTAAATAACGGATGGTTTTTTGACTGTGGTATTGATTAAAATATTATGACTAAACAAACAATGAGCAAGAAATTCCACATACACACCTTCGGGTGTCAGATGAACGTGCATGATTCAGAGAAAATCGCGGGGATGTTCTCCGAGTCCGGCTATGCGGAGGCCCACGGGGTTAATGACGCGGATGTGATAGTCATAAACACCTGCAGTATCAGGGAGAAGGCTGAACAGAAATTTTACAGCGAGCTTGGACGGCTCAAACATTTTAAGGACAGGGATCCAAAGCTCAGGATAGCGGTTGCAGGGTGCATAGCGCAGCAGAAAGGCAGCGGCCTGTTTAAAAGATTTCCCTACGTTGACTTTATTTTCGGTCCTCAGAATATTGACAGCCTTGAAAAATGGATAGGTCAGGAGTCAGGAGTCAGAAGTCAGAAGTCAGACAATAAGACACAAATAACTGAACTAACCGATAACCCGGAACACTCCATAAAAAATCTGCCGGTAAAGAGGGAAGGGCGGGTCAGCGCGTGGGTTTCCATAATGTACGGCTGTGATAATTTTTGCTCATACTGCGTAGTGCCTTATACGAGGGGCAGGGAAAGAAGCAGGCAGGTCAGCGATATCATGACTGAAATCACGGAGCTTTCAGCGCAAGGTTTTAAGGAGATTACTCTTTTAGGTCAGAATGTTAATTCATATGGCAAAAATCTGAATGAAACAAATCCCCCCTCACCCCCATTTGACAAAGGGGGGCAGGGGGGATTTGCAAATCAAAACATAGACTTCTCTGATTTACTTAAAGCAATACATGAAGTAAATGGGCTTAAGAGAATCCGGTTTGTAACCTCTCATCCACGCGACCTTTCAAAAAAACTTATCAGGACAATGCAGGATTTGCCTAATGTATGCGAGCATATTCACCTGCCGGTACAGTCCGGCTCTGACAGGATTTTATCTTTGATGAACAGGGGTTATACCTTTAAACAGTATAAAGAAAAAATTGATGCGCTTAGAAGCGCAATGCCCGACATTGCCATAACAACAGATATAATTACCGGCTTCCCCGGTGAAGATGAGCAGGACTTTGAGCTTACGATGAATGCCCTCAGGGAAATAGAGTATGACGGGATTTTCGCGTTCAAATATTCCCGCAGGCAGGATACGGCAGCCGTTAACCTGCCGGAGCATCTGAATGAAAAGACTAAATCAGAAAGGCTTGCGAGGGTGCTTGATTTGCAGGCTGAGATTACTTTCAGAAAAAACATAGAACTTGAAGGAAAAATACTGGAAGTTTTAGTTGAAGGCGCAAGCGAAACAGATAAAGACAAACTCACCGGACGCACAGGGTCTAACAAGATAGTTAATTTTTACGGAGGGCTTGAACTTATGGGCACTCTTGTCAATGTCAGGATTTTAGAGGCAAAACAGCATTCACTTAACGGCGAAGTCATTCCATGATTTAATGTAGATTACTCAGGGGTTACATGCCTGATAATCTTGCCTTCAACCAAATAAACAACCATTTCCGCTATATTCGTTGCATGGTCCGCAATGCGTTCAAGATATTTTGAAATATATGTTATCCTTGTCGCCCGTGAAATATTAGACGGGTCTAAAATCATATAGGAAAGCAGTTCATTAAAAACCTTCCAGTTAAGATTATCCACGGCATCGTCCCGCGTCAGTACTTCTCTGGCCAAAGCTGAATCTCTTTTTACAAATGCATCCAGGGCGTCCCTTACCA
>JACQZD010000077.1 GCA_016207865.1 Nitrospirota bacterium | reverse complement strand
GGAAGGTACCTTTCAATGATAACGGAAATTTTCAAAGAGAAAAACCTTCCGCAGGAACTCGTCTTTCTCCCGCTGATAGAAAGCGGTTTTAATATGTACGCCTATTCGCCGGCCCGGGCTTCAGGCTTATGGCAGTTTATTGCAGGAACCGGCAAAAGATACGGGTTAAAGATAGACTGGTGGGTGGATGAGAGGCGGGACCCCATAAAAGCAACTATAGCCGCTGCCGATTACCTGAGCGACCTTTATGGAATGTTCGGCTCGTGGAATCTTGCGCTCGCTGCGTATAATGCAGGCGAATGGAGGATAGTCAAGGCTATTGATAAAACAAAGACCGACGATTTTTGGGCCTTAAGGGAAACGAGGCATATAAAAAAGGAGACAAAGGACTATGTGCCTTATTACATAGCCGCCACAGCAATTGCAAAAGACCCGGAGGGTTTTGGCTTTGAGAATGTAAGTTATCATGAGCCGATGGCATACGATGAAGTTGTCATCAGCTCTCCGATGGATATAGAGGCCATAGCCCGTTATGCAGAGACTGATGAGAAAGAAATCAGGAATCTTAACCCTGAACTCAAGCGCTGGTGCACCCCTCCAAATGTCTCAAGCTACACCGTAAGGATTCCTGCCGGCACAAAGGAGAAATTTTTAGCCGGTATTTCAGACACAGAAGACATCAGTTTTTCCATAGAGCGCTACACTGTTAAAAAAGGAGATACCATAAAGAAGATAGCATCACGTCTTGGAATATCCACTGACGCCGTTACTGAATTAAACTCCCTAAACAAAAACTCACGATTAGCGGCTGGTATGACTATTTTAGTGCCTCCAAAAAGCGCTGCCCATCTGACAAAGGACACAGAAGTCGCAAAGAAGAAAAAATCTTCCAAAAAATCCAGGAGGGCTTCCAAAAAGAAAAAGAACTATCTTGTGACCTCTGCAGAAAAGAAAGGCCAGACGTCCTGACGGCCTGTTTCTAAAACTATTATTGGGGTTTCTCTTCCTTCGGCAAATCGGCTCCAATTTTTGACCTGGCTTCAGCGCTCCATATGGAACCGGGGAATTCCTTTATAAGCTCCCCATAGTTTTTCTTTGCATCTTCCGGTTTCCCGAGCGTCTCATGAAGCCGCGCCTGCTGAATTAATGCAGTATCCTTAAACACTCCGTTTTTAAATTTTTCAAGGGTCTGCAGCGTCTTTATCGCATCTCCGGCCTTACCGTTATTTACATATGAATATGCAAGCTTCTGATAAACGAGAGGGAGCATGCCTTCTTCCCCCGGGTATTTGTCAATAAATGAGGTGTAGGACTTCGCTGCATTGGTGTAGTCATTGAGCTTATAGTAGCAGTTGCCCAGATAAAACAGCGCAATGGGCGTTGATTTAACCTTGAGCGACTGCTGGTAAAGCTCCAGCGCCTTTTTCAGGCGTTCATCCTCCAGCATAGGGGATTTTAAATTAATGCCGTAATAATAATGAAACGCCTCTTTTTCAAGCGCATATGCCTTATTGGCCAGTGATGCGGTATAAAGCATAACAATAATATATACGGCAGCGGCAGCGCCGACGATGGATGAAACTAAAATAAATGTCTTCTTTTTCTCCCTGACAAAGTCCATCGCATGACTGATAATACCTTTTACTTCTTCTTCCTGAAGCGTTGTTTTTTTTGTGATTCGCTTTTTAATTGCCTTTGGCATTAATTCCCTCCCTAAGGTTATACAGACCCCAGAACTTTATTGAGAAGTTTCTCGGAGTTTTGAAAAATCCTTTCCAGCGCATCTTCCGGAATACCGGCAGAACGCAGTATTATCCTTGCTTTTTCAATTGTAATCAAGTCCTCAGGGGCATGCGAATCCGTGTTTATCACAAGGGCCGCGCCTGTCTTCTCCGCTATCCTGGCAACATAACCGTTTGAAAGGCAGTGCCCCTTTCTCGATGTGATTTCCAGGGCAATCCCCGCATCCTTAGCCTTTGCGGCATCCTCCTCGCTTATAAGTCCGGGATGCGTAATAATATCAGCCCCTGCCTCTATGGCGGCGCTGTTGGTCCCATGCGCCACAGGCTCAACAACAGTCTCTCCGTGGACCAGGACAATTTTTGCTCCGAGGGCTCTGGCCCTGGATACGAGTTTCCCGATGAGCCTCGGCGGCACATGGGTAATCTCCGCGCCCGGGACCAGTTTAATCCCGGCGTCTTTTCCAAGGTCCTCAACTGCCTGAACGATTCTCGGAACCACAAAATCAATATTTGATGAATCAATATGGTCCGTAATTGCAAGCCCCCTGTAACCGGCGGCGCACGCCCTCCTTACAAGCTCTGATGGAAGAAGCTCGCCGTCGCTTAAAAGACTGTGCGTATGAAGGTCAATCATAAGTTCGGCTGACAGGTAAATATATTAACATATAAATTATCCCGTTTTCCTTTTTACTTGAGACATAGCTGTAAAATATGATAAGTTGATTGTGTGGAAATAATGTTATTTGTTACGGTTAATATTCTACTGTTTTATTCCTGGCACGCGCTTCTTTACGGGAGCAGGGGTTATCTTCTATTGGCCGACAGGGTGTCCGGCGCCCTGCTTTTATGCCTCTCCCAGATAATACTGACCGAAATGGCGCTCGGCATTGTATTCAGAAAGCTCCACGCAGCGCCGCTTTTTATATTGAATATTCTTATATCGCTCGGCGTGCTGTTCCTTTGCTCGGCAGGCAGGAAGTTAAATCACAGAGATATCTTTGGCGAAATTAAGGATAATGCAAGCCGCCTGCTGCATATTATAAAAAGCAGCCGGATATTACTGACTATTTCAACTCTGTTTTCGCTCTACCTGTGCTATCTGATATTCATCGGCTTTCTTTTCCCTTCATACACATGGGATGCCCTTCTGTATCATCTCCCTATCATGGGGTATATGCTACAGTCAGGAGTTATTGAGAACATCCCGGACCACTCGCTCATCTATACTTTTCTCAACATATTCCCCAAAAACATTGAACTGTTTTTCCTATGGAAT
>JACQZD010000142.1 GCA_016207865.1 Nitrospirota bacterium | reverse complement strand
TATGATGTTATAGCCGAACCGGGTTTTAAAAGGCGCTCTCATTTCACCGACTTTCAGGCGGAATGCATACTGATCAAATTCAGGCACCATCTGCCCGTGTTTGATGGAGCCGAGGTCGCCGCCCCTCTGGGCCGAAGCCTTGTCTCTGGAGACCTGTTTTGCAATTGCGGCGAAACTTTCGCCTTTCTTTATTTTTTCATAAGCTGTCTGCGCTTCAGCTTCCGCAGCCGTAAGGATGTGGCTTACCTTTACTTCTTCGCCCGCCTTAAACTCATATGAATGTTTGTCGTAGAAAGTTTTTACATCTTCATCGGTAACCTTCACTTTTCCCTCAATTTCCTTTTTAAGCAGGAGGGAGATAAGCTCAATTTTCTTAAATTCTTCAAGCGCCGCCATGTATTCTTTATCTTTTTCAAGGCCTTGTTTTTTTGCCTTGCCGTAAAGAAGCTCTTTCTTTATCAGTTCATTGAGGAATTGTTCTTTTCCTTCCTGATTCTGAAATTTAGCCTTGGCCCATTCAGGGAGCCGGCTGAATTCCTTAAGAAAAATATCTTTTGTTATTTTTGCGCCTTTTACTGTTACGAGAACGGTACTGGATGAAGTCCCTTTCTGTCCGCATCCAAAGGCAAATAGCGTCAGACAAATTAAAATAATTATCTTTTTCATTAATTCCTCCTTGAATTTTGTTAAGTGATTAGATTTTATAACATAACATCTAATTCTTTTGCAACTATATAAAAATTAATAAGTTTTATAGTAATATTAATCTACGCTATTCCCCAAGCTCATTCATAATGTCTTTTAATTTCCAGAAAATTTCTTCCCATGTTTTTCCCCGCAGATCAAGCTCAATACCGCCGGCTTCAAGAAACTTTAGGTATTTTTCCCGGCCGTTATAAAGATTAAATATTTTTTGCGGAGCAACGCCGGTCTCAGATGCGAAAATAATCTTTATCTTTCCGTTTATATTTTGAATCCTGACTATGGAGAACTTTTTTGCCGCAAGCTTAAGCTCCATCACTTCAAGCAGCCTCAGGGTCAGTTCGGGGGGCTTGCCGAATCTGTCTTTTATCTCGGTTAAAATGCCGTTAAGGGCTCCGGTATGTTTTGCAGAAGCAATTTTTCTGTAAACGCTTAATCTTAGCGTGGGGTCTTCAATATAACTTTCAGGAATTATGGCCGGGACTTTAAGGTCTAAGACAGGTTCAATTACAGGCGGAATCTCTTCTCCTTTGAGTTCTGAGACGGCCTGTTCAAGCATCTCCATGTAAAGATCAAATCCGACCGCCTCAATATGTCCCGACTGCTCGGGACCAAGCAGGTTGCCTGAACCCCTTATCTCCAGGTCTTTTAAGGCAAGCCTGAAGCCTGCGCCAAGATAGCTCAGTTCCTGAATGGCCAGCAGTTTTTTTCTGGCCCCCTCGGTTATTGCATCTTCTCCGGGTATTAAAAAATATGCATAAGCCCTAACGTTTGAACGTCCTACCCGGCCCTTAAGCTGATACAGGTCGGCAAGCCCGAACTTATCCGCCCTGTCAATTATTATTGTATTTGCATTTGGTATATCAAGCCCTGAACTGATAATGGCGGTTGATACAAGGATGTCTGCCTTTTTTGTGATAAAGGCTCTCATGACGCCTTCAAGCTCTTTTTCGCTCATCCGTCCATGCGCCACTGCCGCCTTGCTTTCGGGTAAAAGTTCTCCTATGAATTTGGCAATTTTGTAAATATCCTCAATACGGTTATGGACAAAAAAAGCCTGCCCGCCTCTTTGCAGTTCTTTCTGCAGGGCGTCTTTGATTACCTGTGCCCCGAACCGGACGACAAAACTTTTTACCGCAAGCCTTTCCTCCGGCGCCGTCTCTATAACGCTCATCTGCCTTATCCCTGAAAGCGCCATATGAAGAGTCCTCGGTATCGGCGTGGCTGTAAGCAAAAGTACGTCCACATTGGTCTTTAATGTCTTTAATTTTTCCTTGTGCGTAACGCCGAATCGGTGCTCCTCGTCAGTGACTAAAAGACCTAAATTATGAAAAGTTACATCTTTGGCTAACAGCCTGTGCGTCCCGATGATTATGTCTATTTCACCGGAGGCAAGAGCCTTGAGGGTCTGCGCCTGCTCAGCTTTGCTTTTAAAACGGCTGAGGAAATCTATCCTGACCGGAAAGGCTGAAAATCTTGCGGTAAAAGTGTTGTAATGCTGTTCTACGAGGATAGTCGTGGGCGCGATGACCGCGGCCTGCATGGAATCATAAACGGCTTTAAAACACGCCCTCATTGCCACCTCTGTCTTTCCGTACCCGACATCCCCGCAAAGCAGCCGGTCCATAGGCACGGGCTCTTCCATATCGCGCTTTATCCCTGAAACGGCAGTAATCTGGTCAGGAGTTTCTTCATACGGGAAAAAGCCGTCAAATTCTCTGTGGAGTTCTGTGTCGGCAGAAAATCCGAAGCCTTTTTCTGAAGTGCGTCTGGCATAGAGTTTCAGCAATTTCTCCGCCAGGTCCCGTATCCTGTCGCTGACCCTTTGTTTTGTTTTCTGCCAGGTCCTGCCGCCGAGCGTATCTATTTTTGGAATGACGCCCTCAGGCCCGTGATATTTTTGAATCTGGTCCAGGCGTTCAAGCGGGATGTGCAGTTTGCCTCCGCCGAGATATGCTATTATCAAAAAGTCGCCTTCATAATTTTCTACCCTCTGTCTTTGAATGCGGAGAAACCTGCCGATGCCGTGCTGTTTGTGAACCAGATAATCGCCTTCTTGTAATTCCTCGGTAGAAGCTAAGAGCTGTGAAATTTTTGACTGCTTAACCGGCTTAAATGCGGGACGCTCCCCGAAGATGTCTCTTTCAGTAAGAACGATAATTTCTTTAAATGCAAAACCCCTGCTTAGTTCACCGGTAGTGATAACCGGACTGCGGGAATATTTTACTGCGGTGTCGCTTGACAGCACCGGCGCTTCTATTTCTTTTTCTGAGAATAATTCCCTGAGCCTTTTGGCCTGTCCTATGGACGGGCAAACTGTCAGGATAAAATACTTTTGCTTAAGTTCGCCGGCGCTTTTAACAAAATCTTCAAGCGAAGTTCTTTCTTCACGCAGCAGTCCGAAACCGCCTGTACCGCTGATACTCAGATTAAAGCCTTCGCCCTGCAGGGGAAGTGAGGTGAAGCAGACAGGCTCCCGCCTTTGAAGCGCCTGAATTAATCCGGGGTTTTGCCTTTTAATGTCATCGGGTTCGTTTAATATCAAAATTCTGCCGGATAAGGCGTCAAGGAGGCAGGGACCTTCATCCGGCTCAGCCGCAGGGCCTATGGATGTTTTTTCTATTTCCTTAACAGACCTCTGGGTGCCTGTGTCAAAAAACCTCAGCGATTCAACTGAGTCCCCGAAAAATTCTACCCTTACCGGGAATTCCTCTCCGGGCGGGAAGACATCCACGATACCGCCTCTTACGCTTAACTCGCCCTCTGCTGAGACAACGGAGGCCGGATGATAACCTGAATTCTTAAGCCGTTCAATAAGCGAGTCCCTGCTAATCTCTGCGCTTTTCGTTATTTCTATCAGCGGAAGTCTGTCTGATTTCCAAGTCGGGGAAACAACGGCGTCAACAGATGTAATGATGCTTATGCCGGGTTTTTCATAGAGATATTTAAGGTTTTTAAGCCGCAGGGGGTACTCCTTGCTCTGTATGAGCAGGGGTTCTTCGGCCTTCAGCGCCCTGGCCCAGAAAACGGCGTCCGCGTAAAACTCTGCCGCTGAATTTTCAGAAGGGCAGACAAGAAGGCACGGCTTGGTTATTATTGCAAAAAGGAGGGCGCCCGAGGAGCCTTGAAGCGATGTAAAGCCTTTTACTTTTCTTTCTTCAAGTAAACGTGCGGCATCATAAAAAATGGAAAAATTTAAAGGCACTGCTTAATCAGTATCTTTTGTTTTCTGCCGTCCCACAACAATCGTGTTTTCAGCGGTAGACTGCAGCGATTCAATCTGTTCGGCCATTTTGTTCATTGCGACCGCAAGCTGTTCAAGTTCATCGCCTGACTTAACGTCAGCCCTGCTTTTGTAAGTGCCGCTGATTACGGCGTTGCTCATTTCAGTGAGGGTATTTATGGGTTTTGTAAACTGTTCGGCAAAATAAAATGAAAATAAAACGCCTGCCACAACAAGTACGGTAAAGCCGGCGAACATGATTATCCAGGACCGTTCCCATACATTATTGACTGTCTTCAGCGCCTCATTGTATTCCTCTGAATCTATTGCGAGCCATTTATTCAGCCGTTCAGCGGCAGGGTAGGCCCATTTATAATCCATCTCTTCCATAAGTTTTGCCGCAGTTCTGTTGCCGATCGGATTGGGCAGTTCAAATATCCTCAAGGAAAGTTCTCTCATATTCTGCCATGCGGTTTTGACCTCGGATAATATTATCCTTTCCTCATTCAGTATGGCCTTTTCTTCGGTTCCTTCGGAAACCTCCAGTTTCTCAAGACGGATTAATATATCGGTTGCATCGCTCAGCCGGTTCTCTATATCTTCAGCATAGCCGTGAAAATTATCAATATAACGCTTATCACCGGTTATAAGGTAGTCGTTGCCCGGCATCAAGCCCATTTCCATTGCAGAGCGGAGATCATGTATGGTGTTCAGTTCTGCAGACATGAGCTCAAGGGTCTTAAAGGCATTGTTAAGCGCATTCTGGTTGTATACTATGATAATGCCGATGATAAACAGGAACGGAAATATTATGGCAAAAAAACCGGAAAGCAGTTTTGTGCGTATCTTCAGATGCATTTTCCTTCCTTTCTATGCTTCAATTAGATTACTTGGTACTTATTAAAGTTTATTCAAAAAGTTCGTAGTTGTCAATGCCAAACAAATTTGCGAAAAATTTGCGATTGACAAAAATTAATATTTCAGTGAAAATATACGGCATAAAGGGGAGTAGCTGAATCAGTGGTTATCGTCAACACGTTCCGCATTATGCGGAGCCGGTACCGCCGGTTAGGTAAAACTAACAAGCAAGACCTTTATTGCAATGACGATTATTTATTGCGATAAAGGTCTTTTTATGTACAAACAAAATAAGAGCAAGTAATCGTTTAACAAGGAGGGAATACAATGAAGCCCAGCGAAAGAGAAGTAGAGTTTATTGCAAGAATGGAGTTTGAAAAAAGAAAGAAAATGGAAGAAGAAAAGCACAAGAATCTTAAGGAAGAAGAGAGGAAAAAATTAAAAGAGCTTCATAATATGAGCTGCCCTAAGTGCGGGATGGAGCTGATAGAGGTTGACTACAAGGGAATAAAAATTGATAAATGTTCTGAATGCGACGGCATCTGGCTGGATGCAGGAGAGCTTGAGATTGTGTCAAAACTTGAGAAAACCGGACTTGATAAATTGTTCAGTGTTTTCAAGAAGTAATTTAGTGAGTGTTTAATGAACCTCCCCGCAGTTCCGATATTTCGGGAAGGGGTATCTGAAAATATTATAAACTTTTGTTATTCTGTCATTCCGTGCTTGACACGGAATCCAGTCCTTTAGTTTTCTGGATTCCTGCTTTCGCAGGAATGACATAGGGAAACCCGGTAGCAAGCTGCAGGGAATTATCAAGTTGATTTATAGTATAGATTGTCCGGTTGGGACGTAGTCACCCGGTGAATTACAAATTTCGTAATGGAGACATATGCGCTGGCATCAAAAAAACATAGAAGACGTTCTTGAACATCTGCAGGCGTCATCAAGCGGGCTTTCCCATGAAGAAGCACAGAAACGCCTTGAGGTATACGGCCCCAACGAATTAATAGAAAAAAAGAAAAAGACGCCCCTCGCCATGTTCCTGGACCAGTTCAAGGACTTCATGATACTGGTCCTGATAGCCGCCGCAGTTATTTCTGGATTCATAGGAGAATTGTCTGACACTATTGCCATAGTTGTAATTGTGGTCCTTAATGCGGCTATCGGTTTTATTCAGGAATACCGTGCGGAAAAGGCCATGGCAGCGCTTAAAAAAATGGCGGCGCCTTCTGCCACTGTGATGAGAAACGGCCTGCCTGAAACAATATCTGCCGGTCAGCTTGTTCCGGGCGATATTGTCATCCTTGATGCCGGCAGGATTGTGCCTGCAGATATGCGGGTGCTTGAATCCGCCCGGTTGAAAATTGAAGAGGCGGCGCTTACCGGAGAATCAATTGCCGTTGAAAAGCATACACACGCCCTGCAGGATGAACTTCTGCCGTTAGGGGACAGGAAGAATATGGTCTACAAAGGCACATTTGCGACCTTTGGGCGCGGAACCGGAATTGTTACGGCAACAGGCATGAATACAGAACTCGGCAGGATTGCCGCCATGCTTCAGGAGGAAGAAGAAGTAAAGACTCCGCTTCAGAAAAGGCTTGCAAGCTTCGGCCAGAAGCTTGCTATTGCCGTGCTTGCCATATGCGCCATAGTTTTCGGTCTCGGGGTCTTGAGAGGGGAGCCGCCCATGTTAATGTTCCTTACTGCTATTTCTCTTGCGGTTGCCGCGATTCCCGAGGCGCTTCCCGCTGTAATTACAATATCCCTTGCCTTGGGCGCAAAGAAGCTGATAAAACAAAATGCCCTCATACGAAAACTTCCCGCAGTGGAAACCCTCGGCTCAGTGACATATATCTGTTCCGATAAGACAGGCACCCTCACGCTTAATAAAATGACGGTTGAGGAGATATTTATACACAACAAAATAGTTAAAAGTGAAAAGTTAAAAGTTAAAAGTGAGGAAACAGAAGAAGAACGCAGGCTGAAGCCTGCGGCTACATTACCTCTTAACTCTCAACTCTTAACTCTTTTTACAGCGCTGGCCCTCAGCAATGACGCTCAAACTGATGCGTCGGGTAACGTTATCGGAGACCCTACGGAGATTGCGCTGTTTAACATTGCCGACAGAAATGGATTTAACGTCTGACGGGCTGAAGGAGATAGACAGGGAAGAGATTTTAAAAGTGAGTGAACGTATGGCCGCAGACGGCTTAAGGGTTCTTTGCGTTGCCATGAGAAAGTGGGACCGTCTGCCTGATGACATGTCTCATGAAAATGTGGAGACAGGGCTCACCATCTTAGGATTTACCGGCATGATGGATCCCCCGAGGGAAGAAGCAAAGGAAGCTGTTGCTGTGTGTAAAGCAGCAGGAATAAAGCCTGTGATGATAACAGGCGACCATCCTATCACTGCAAGGACCATTGCCATGCAGTTAGGCATTCTGGACGATGAGTCAAAAGCGATAATCACCGGAAGAGAGCTTGAAAGATTATCAATGGAGGAATTTGAGGAGAGGGTTGAACATATCAGGGTTTACGCAAGGGTTGCGCCTGAGCAGAAATTAAAAATTGTTAAAGCGCTTCAGGACCAGGGACAATTTGCAGCCATGACCGGAGACGGTGTGAACGACGCGCCTGCATTAAAAAGGGCTGACATCGGCCTTGCAATGGGAATTACGGGCACTGATGTCTCAAAAGAAGCCGCGCACATGATACTCCTTGACGATAATTTTGCCACGATAGTAAAGGCAGTAAAGGAAGGAAGGAAAATATACGACAACATCAGGAAATTCGTAAAATATCTCCTCACAACTAACTCAGGAGAGATATGGACGCTCTTTCTTGCGCCGCTTGCAGGTTTGCCCATACCTCTTTTGCCGATTCATATACTTTGGATAAATCTGGTGACTGACAGTCTGCCTGCACTGGCGCTTTCAGTTGAACCCGCAGAAGGAGATGTTATGAGCAGGCCGCCGAGTCACCCGAAGGAAAGTATATTCGCCCATGGATTGGGAATTCATGCGGTTTGGGTGGGTCTTTTAATGGGCGGCATTGTCTTGTTTGTTCAGGCCTGGTCTATCAGCACAGGTCATTCACACTGGCAGACGATGGTATTCACCGTGCTCTGTCTTACTCAGCTCGGCCATGTCCTGGCCATCAGGTCTGAAAAACAGTCGTTATTTAAAATAGGCATATTCTCCAATAAATATCTTTTAGGGGCCGTTGTACTGACCTTTCTCCTTCAGATGGCAACAATTTATATTCCTGCGCTGAACCCCGTATTTAAAACAGAGCCGCTGACTCTGAAGGAACTCCTGCTGACGCTTGCATTGTCATCAGTGATTTTCATTGCAGTGGAGATTGAGAAGTGGTGGAAGAGGAGAATGGAAAAGACCGTGATGCGTAATGCGTGATGGGTTATGTCAAAATCTTTAAGATATGCCGTGCGAGGTTTTCATCTATATCATTATGCCTTGGGACAGGTTGTTTTTTGCCGGTTGCGGGGTTCTTGTATAAATCATGACGGCCTCCATGTCTAATGAGAATGCACCCGGAAGCAGTTAGCTTTTTTAGCAAATCTTTTCTTTTCATACAGCAAGGGAGAGTTCTTTGACTTTATGCTTTTCGGGGACATCCTCCATTGTCATAAGCATGTATGCGTCTTTCATATTTTCTTCAAGTTCTTGCAGCGTCTCCCCTTGCGTCATTATTTCAGGATGTTCAACAAGTTTTCCTACCCAGAATTTTTCACCTTCCCAATAAATCATTTTTAGTTTTGTTTTCATCTTTTCACCTCACTTAGCAGTTTCTTTAAAATTATGATAACACAAATAGTAATGGTTATGCCGTCCTTCTTAAAAATCTTTGTCTTTCTAAAAGTATTCTGCCGGTAGCAAAGAGTATAGAGCTTATCGGCTTTGGGACAGGCGGACATTATTAACCATTGCAGTTACTACTACAGCCCCCGCCACTACGTTCAAATGTCAATAGGCAAGTCTGACCCCCCACCCCTACATCCCTACAAAGAGAGATTTGTTAAAAATTTTATTTATTTTTTGTACATTTTAAAATATTCATCGCACTGTGAATTACCGCGAGAACATCTATTTGATCGGGTTTTATGTAATAAATAATCCGATAAGATTCTTCAAGGACCTCACGGATTTGTTCAACATCAAATTCGGGAACAATGCGGCCGGAAAGGGGGAAGGCGCTAATTTGTTGAGAGCGGCGGGTTAGTTTGTCAACAATTATTTTTGCATATTCCGGAGAATTTCTGGCAATATAATCATGGATAGCGTCAAGATGTTCTTCGGCGTTGCCTGTCCAGTGAACCTTCATTTTGGCAGTCTATATTTTGCACGAATTTCATTCACATCTTTTGTTCTGCCGGCTTTGCTGTCTTCCAACCCTTTTTCAACAGTTTCTCTAACATATATCTGGTGAATAAAATCTTCCCATGTAGCATTGTCTGGCATTTTTTCAATAAGCTTGTAAGCTTGTTCTTTTATCATTGTTTTTGGCATGGTTACCTCCGCTTGTCTGGTTTAAAATATTATAACAAATTAATCGACTACATGAAAGAAAATTTTGGAACTCGTCATGCACTCTCCACACCACCTAAGTCTACCCTTGTCTACCATCCTCCAAAACAATTGCAAGGTTTAAGAGACTTACTACTATTACTCCTAGAGCAATTCTGGATATTGGCAAAATAGGACGAATTACTCTACGGAAGGGAATTGGACAAATGACCGCACAGTTTATGCCGGGACTATTCAAATCAGCATTTGGCTGAAGAAGTTTCACAGGCCTGGTCAAGGTTTTTCGCTTACGGAGTTGTGCGGTCATTCAGTTCAAGTCTCCAGTTTTCGATTCTTATTAAAGCCCCAAAGACCCTCCAACTCCCAATAAGAAAAACCTTAGCCTCCAAGTTTTACGGAATAACCAAATTTGGAATGAGAGGTAAGGAACTGGTGTCCCAGCAGGTCTGCAAAACCTGATTCCCGAGTTAAATAACTCAGGGGTGAGTTCGATTCTCACTACCTCTCTCCAATTAAATTTAATTTAAGGGTTTCCATGGTAGCGTTCAAATATATTGGAAATGATATCTTGTTATTCAATGACGATTCGGGCAAAGAAATTGTCTTCCCGTTGCTTATAATAATTACTGCGTCATTCTTTGCTCTGATTCTCATCTGTCAAGATTCTTGTGTGAATCTCATAGAAATAATTTTCTTTGCTTTTCTCGTCATTCTTGTAGTATCAGTTGCGTCAAGGAGCATCATCATTGAGATAAACCGAAAAGAAGGGATAATCAAAAAGACTCATAGAATCTTACTGTTTAGTAAGAGCAGAACATTTTCATTGCATGATTTTGATACAATTCAGGTAATTGGCAAAGAAGTGTCCGGTATTGAGGGATATTCCTATGCTATTTATTCGGTAATCATGCAGGGCAAAAACCTGTCAGTTGAATTAATGTCCGCAAACGATGAGAATGAAGCTGAGTCGAGCAGGGAAGAAATTGATAAATTTTTACAGTCGCTGAACAAGATAAGTAGCTAACGCTAAAAATCAGCAGGGCGGTTTTACCGCATCTGCTGGATTTATTTGTTATGGGTACTCTATTTTTCTCTATTTTGCAGTAGTGCGTTCACAACCTGCGGATTGCGCGCACAATGAAAAAGTCCGAATACAGTAATCTGATCTTCTTCTACCGTAAAATAAATGGCGTATGGAAATCGTCTGAGTAAACGCCGCCGAAACTCTTGGTAAACTTTGGGGTAAAGCAGGGGATTCCATGAAATTTCATTTGCAGAGGAATAGAACATCCGAAGAAATTCTTCACCAAGGCCTTCGGATTTTGTTTCATACCAACTATAGCCATTAATGGCATCTCCTTCAACTTCAGGAAGAAACCGTAGGGTATATGTCATTTCCTTGATTTTATTCTTTTCTGAAGTTCATCAAGAGATAAAAGTTCTCCGGGCATAGCTTTATGTCTTGCCAGTCTTTTGTCAAGCTCTGTCATATGGCTTTGAGGGACAGGAATGGCAGATTCATCAGAAGAAATGCTATCCCACAGATCCTCCACCAAAAAAATCTTTTCCGGTATGCTTAGCTTTTCAATTTGTGGAATGTCCTTTACACGCATAGCTTTGCTCCTTTCCTATAGCTGATTTATTTAATGATAACATTTTTGTCTTTATCTATTACCATAAAATAGCTGAGACGACGGGGCAACCAATGTAATGTAAAAAACGCGCACACACTATTCCACTTCGGACCGAACTGTTGTTATTGATTCGCCTTGCTTGTCCAAGCCAGTCCCATAGTGGTCAAACTTTCTATTGAATGATCCCCCTCTTGTATCGCTTCCACATCGAATATATGAATAGTCGGATCAACTCCTGTGCCTTCATATCTTTTCCATGATTCATCAGCAATATACTGTCTCAATTGTTCAAATATCGCCTTTGGTTTTTGTGAGAGGTCCCAGTTTAGAATCAGTGCATACATTTTTATCTATTTATTTTTCCCCCTAACGCCCAAGCTAAGGGGCGCGGCGGCTTTATGCCGCGTCCCTCTTGAGTGATTTGTTATAAGCTCTTATAAATGCAGTTCTCCTTTAGCATAAAGAACCGCATGCCCTGAAATTCGTACACGCTCTCCTACATTTTCACAGAATAATTCACCACCACGCTTCGAGAGTTGAAAAGCGTGCAATTGATTCTTCTTGAGTCTGTCAGCCCAATATGGAATTAGTGTGCAATGCGCTGAGCCAGTAACAGGATCTTCGGGGATTCCGGCATTTGGCGCGAAAAAGCGAGATACAAAATCCGACTTCTCGCCCCGTGCAGTAACGATAATCGCAAAGACATCTTGGATCTGTTTCAATTTATCAAAATCAGGATTCATGTCTTTTATTACAGATTCATCCCTGAAAACCGCCAACAGGTCTCTGGATTTCAAAACTTCAAACGGCTCTGCTCCAAGGGCTTGGGAGAGGATAGGAGGCATCTCTGTCGGTAACGGCATTCTGGCCGGAAAATCCATGGACAGCAGTTTGTCTGATTTGGCAACGGATAACAGACCGCTTGCAGTTTCGAAATCAACAGAGGACAGCGTGCTATCAATGAACG
>JACQZD010000076.1 GCA_016207865.1 Nitrospirota bacterium | reverse complement strand
ATGTAATATCTGGGCCTTAACCCCGAATAATTTTGAATGGGACGGTTTGAATAAGGTTTGGAATAAGAAAGAGGCCCCTGTAAGGGCCTATGGTTTGAAAAATTAATTAACCGCACTTACAATTCATTAAATGCGCGTAGATTAAGGAGTCAAAATGGAATTTAAAAAACCTTCAGAATATATACCCTTCAGCCCGCCCTGCATGGATGGCAGGGAAGAAGAGGAAGTCATAGCTACTCTCAGAAGCGGCTGGATTACAACAGGGCCGAAAGTAAAGCAATTTGAAAGGGCGGTAGCGGAATACGCTGGCGCCAAACACGCGGCAGCGGCCTTTTCCTGCACCGATGCCATGCTGATTGCACTGCATGTTTTAGGGATAAAAGAAGGCGATGAAGTTATCACGTCTCCTTATACGTTTGCATCTACGGGCCATGTAATATGCTACCGCAGGGCCAAGCCGGTATTTGTTGATGTGGACCCTGATACTTTTAATATGGACCCCGAAAAAATTGAAGAAAAGATAACATCAGCGACAAAGGCGATAATGCCCGTACATTTTGCCGGCCATTCATGCGACATGGACCCGATTTTAGACCTGGCGAAAAAACATAAGATAAAAATCATGGAGGACGCGGCTCACGCCATAGGCACTGAATATAAAGGCAGAAAGATCGGTTCAATAGGAGACATTACCTGTTTTAGCTTTTATGTTACGAAGAACATTACTACGGCCGAAGGCGGGATGGCTGTCACGGATAATGAAGAATGGGCCCAAGCCATGAGGGTTCTTACCATGTACGGCATTTCCGATGCGCGTGAAATATGGAATAAACGGTATTCAAAGGCCGGTTCAATCCATCATGATATAACCGAGCTGGGTTACAAATGCAATATGACCGATATATGCGCGAGTATGGGAATTCATCAACTGGAAAAATTAAACTGGTTCAATGAAGTAAGGAAGAAATACGCGGAAATTTACAACAAGGCATTTAAAAATCATCACGGGCTTCAACCCCCGGTCATTAAACCGTATACAAAAAGCTCCCGTCACTTATACCCCCTCTTATTAAATCTTGATTATATCCGCATAGACAGGGATTCCTTTGTGAATTCCTTAAAAGAAATTAACATCGGGACCAGCGTATTATTCAGACCCCTGCATTTGCATACTTATTACCTGGGGCTGCTGAATCACCGGTACGGAGATTTCCCCGTAGCTGAAAATTTATTTGAAAGAGTTGTCTGCCTTCCATTATCGCCGAAACTGGAGGAATCCGCCATACATAAAGCTGCGGAGGGCGTATTGTATCTTCTTGAAAAGCATAAAAAATGATTCTAACATATCCTGTCAGCCATTCAACAACCCAAGATGATTACGCGTTAATTCCCGGAATAAACGCATTGGAATACAAAGATATTCGCCCGGTTTTCAAAGACGGCTTACAGCGCATTTTCCACTCCGGCATCGGAATTATTCAGGAAGGATTTATTGATTATTTTGATTCAGTTGCTGATTTTTTAAATAGCAATAATTTTAAGCTTTTCTCATTTGATCTGGGACCTGCGGCAGAGAAAGTCGGAATACAAGATTACTATTATGTTGCCGGGAGCGAAGTATTATCAAAAGCTGAGATAAAGAGAGCGATCAGGGCCAAACTGTTGTATGTGAAACAGAGATACCGGGGGGATATTGCAATAGAGAATTTAAATTATTTTCCAACACCAGCCTATGAGCATGTTTGTGAAGCAGAGTTTATTAATGAGATTGTGATGGAAAATGACGTGTATATGGTTTTGGATATTGCTCATGCGGTAATATCGGCGCATAACCTTGGAATTAATAAATATGATTATTTGCAGAAAATGCCGTTTAATCAAATTAAGGAAATCCATCTGAGCGCGCCGGGAATTCAGGACGGACACTGGCGTGATTTGCATGAAGTCCCCTCTGCCGATGAATACGAACTGCTGGATTTTGTCATAAAATGCATTCCCGGAGAGCCGTATCTGGTTGTGGAATATCATAAGGACAAAACTGAAGCGGAAAAAATTTACGGGAAGCTGCATCATTACTATGGCTGAGACGACACAGGAAGATTTTACGGTAGAATTATTGTCCTTTGATACGGAAATATTCGGTATTAAATGCGGCATAGTTAAAATAAACAACAAGCTTTTGTCTAAGGACCAATCAGCTGGTATTATCAGTAACGCCAAAGAAAAAGGAATCAGCCATTTAGTTGTTAAAATCCCAACCGAGTGGGTATCGGTCTGCAGTCAGCTTGAAAATCTTAACTTCAGATTTAAATTATGCTCCCTGGAGCTGGAAAAATTCGTGAGTGAATCAGACTGTCCGAAAAGTGTTGAGTTATACGAAAGGCAAAATGATCAAAGGCTTGTTGATATTGCCGAAAAATCTTTTGCCTCGTCAACCCGTTTCCATTTTGAGGAAAGCTTTACGCGGAAGCAAGTTTCAGAGGTTTATAAAAGATGGATCAGCAACTTAATCTGCGACAGAGATGTGCGGATATATGTTCATTTTGAGAAAGAAGTTATAACGGGTTTCATTACCGTAAAAATAATTGATGCCGTCTTAAAAACCGGGCATATAGGATTGTTTGCTGTAGACAAGGCATATCAGGGAAAAGGCATCGGCTCAAAACTGCTCTCTGCCGCCGGCAGCAGCCTGTTTAATAAGGCAGTTGTATTAAACGCGGCAACAGAGTGCATTAATTATGCTGCTTTAAAAACATATCAAAAGGACGGATTCTATATAAAACAATCATGGAATGTCTTTCATTGCAATGTTGTTTGACAAGCTTATGCAACTTTTTACCCGTTAATTTATTTACAATATCATTCAAAAAGGAATAAAATATATACCCCGATGAAACTGCGTGAGAGAGAAGAAAGCTACAAACGTCAATACGCCGGCAATAAGCTTAAGCGTGATGAATCAACTTATCATTTTTCTTCCGGTAAAAAAGAGCAAAAGTTCATTAATTCTCAATTTAAAACACCTGCTGAAATTGCGGACTATAAGAAATACCGGAGTGAATGGCACCGCAGGGCCGAAGAGTTTGAGCCGGGGGCTTTTCCCCTGGCGGTTATTTGTGAATTAGTGAGTTTCTGCAATCTGAAGTGCGGAATGTGCTATACGATTACGCCTGAATTCCAGGCCACAGTCGTTGGCGCGCAGAGAATAATGCCGTGGGATATGGTTGTTGATATTATTGATGAATGCGTGGACCTCGGTGTTTACAGCATGCTGTTTTCATGGCGCGGAGAATCAACCTTGTACCGTTCAAAAGGCTCTGACGGCAAGTTCCATGATTTTGCAGATGTTCTGGCCTACGCGCGCAGTAAAGGGATTCTGGAAGTCACAAGCTTAACAAACGGTAGAGACCGGGTAAGGGAGTACCCTCATCAGATGAGCGGCGGCATGCGGCAGAGGGTGATGATCGCCATGGCAATAGCGTGCAAACCGTCTATCCTGATTGCTGATGAGCCAACAACAGCACTGGATGTTACTATCCAGGCACAGATTCTGGATTTACTTTCTAATTTAAGGGATAAATTAAAATTTTCAAAACCCCAGATAAGAACAAATACGATATATCCCCCCATCTCCGGAAACGCTGACAAGTACAGAGCATTTATGGAAAAGATCGGCGTGGGGCTGGTTACGGTAAATGAAATACTGGATTTCAGGGGCACAGAACTGCCTGAGGAGGCAATTTTAAAGGACTGGTACTGCCAGTACCCTTTTCAGAGACTTGTCGTCAGCGCTAACGGGAGTATTTTTCCGTGTCCCGGCTCTCATAACGAGGAAGAAGATTTAATGCTTGGAAGGTATATCGGGTCGCCTGAGAAAAAAATAACCGTCAACGGGAAAAGTAAAAAGATCAAAAGTCCTGAGATGACGCTTAAGCAGGCCTGGGAGTCAAAGAAGATGAAGAAGATACGGGAACTGCACCGGGAAAATAAAAGGGTAGAAATCCGGTCCTGCAAGCATTGCAGGCACGGCGCGCAGAAGTACGGAGTTACCTGGGTCCCTCCGGACTGGGACATGAAAAAGATGGAATGGCATGGCAGGGTATGGAGAAACGGTTGAAGACAACGTTCATAGGGAACGAGTCGCCTTTTCTGGAGGTATTAAAAAAAAATTCAGATCTCCGGGTTATTGTTTGTGAAAGGGTAAACAACAGAACAAAAAAACATTTCGGTTCTTCTTATGATTATGCAAAAAAGAATAATGTTCAAATTATATTGCCTGAAAATTATTTCAGTGATCCTGTTGCGGCAGACCTCATAATTGTTTCAGGTTATCCCAAATTGATTCCTCCAAAGGTGATTGCGCATCCTGAAATAGGTATTATTAATATTCATCAATCCCTGCTTCCGGCTTACAGGGGGAGGCATCCGCTTAATTGGGCCATAATTAACGGGGAGAAATATACAGGAATTACAATTCATCACATTAATAAAAAATTTGACGACGGCAATATAATATGGCAGGAAAAAGAATCTGTTGAGAAAGACGACACAATAATGGATGTTTACAATAAAACGGTTATAAAAGGGAATAAAATGTTAAAGAAGGTCTTGAATATGGCTTGTACTAAGTCATTTAATGGTATCAGGCAAGGCAGTGAATCGGCGTCTTATTACCCTCCGAGGTCTCCCAAAGATGGAAAAATTGACTGGAATGATAATGCAGTTAAAATTAAGAATCTGATCAGGGCATTAACTGTGCCTTATCCGGGGGCATATTTTTATTACAAAAGAAAAAAAATAATTATTGATGAAGCTGAAGTTATGGGAAACTGCCAAAATGGATATGATGCGGGGGAGCCCTTTATATTAAACGGCGCGGTGATTATAAAAGCAGGGAAAGGATCGTTGAAGATATTGAAAATCAGAAACAAAAATTTAGATTTACACAGCTTAATAAGCGGCAAAAAGCAGCTAAATCCGCCGCCTCGGGAGAGACGAAGATGATTAAACGAAATGTGCTTCAATTTGATATGGACTCAGGCTGGCATGGGTTTTTGAACCACCTCAGAAGGGGCAAGGGGCATTTACCGGCTTATGTATGGAACAGAATCCAGTGGGAGTATTTTCACCGCTATAATATCGTGCCGCGTTTTCCGTTGAATATTGACGTTGAGGCCTCCAGCAAATGCAACCTGAAATGCGACCATTGTTTCCGGCAGTATATGGATGTAAAAGACAATGACCTGATGCCGATGGACCTG
>JACQZD010000075.1 GCA_016207865.1 Nitrospirota bacterium | reverse complement strand
CCCGCTCAGGGGGCAGAATAATGTCCAGGGAGCTACGGACATGGGGTGCATTCCTAATCTCCATACAGGCTATCAGCGTGTTGATATGCCGGCCGTCAGGACCAAGTTTGAAAAGGCCTGGAACGCAAAGCTTTCAGACAAACCCGGAATGTCTGCGACGGAAATAACTGGCGCTGTGCTTGACGGAAAACTGAAGGTGCTTTATGTTATGGGTGAAAATCCTGTGATGAGCGACCCGGATATGAATCATACGGTAAAGGCATTAAAGAATCTTGACTTCCTTGTTGTTCAGGATATATTTATGACGGATACGGCAGCGCTTGCAGATGTAGTATTGCCTGCGGCGAGTTTTGCGGAAAAAGACGGGACTTTTACCAATACGGAAAGAAGGGTGCAAAGGGTAAGGAAGGCATTAAATCCTCCCGGAGAGGCCAGAGAGGATTTATGGATAATTTCAGAGTTGAGCAGAAGGTTTGACTTTGTTATGAAATATAATTTTGTGGAAGAAGTCTTTCAGGAAATCGGAAACGTCTGGCAGGCTGTCAATGGCCTTACTTACGGAAGGATTGATAAACACGGGATTCAATGGCCTTGCCCCACGCTGGACCATCCCGGAACTCCGTATCTTTTTAAAGGAGGCTTCCCAAAGGGAAAAGCGTTGTTTACTGTGGTAGAATACAGGCGTTCGCAGGAACTTCCCGACGAAGAGTATCCGTTTCTGCTTTCTACGGGAAGGCAGCTTTTTCATTATCACACCGGTTCAATGACGAGAAGGGTAGATGCATTGAATGCCGTGGCCCCTGAGGCATATGTTGAACTGAACCCTGAGGATGCCGGCCGGCTCGGCATTACTGAAGGGCAGGCGGTAAAGGTATCTTCAAGGAGGGGTGAGATAGAAATCAAGGCGCAGATTTCAGAAAAACCTGCAAAGGGAATGGTGTTTATACCATTTCACTACAGGGAGGCGGCAGCCAATGTCCTTACGAATACCGCCCTGGACCCGGTGTGCAAGATACCTGAGTTAAAAGTATGCGCAGTGAAGATAGAAAAGTTAAGAGTTAAAAGTTAAAAGTTTCCTTATTTTCGTCATTCCCGCTTGTCGGGAATCCTTTTTCGGAAAGATTCTGGACAAGCCAGAATGACAATCTAATAGAAGTATTTTGGGGTCAATGATATATTTTATGCAAAGGGGGTTTTATGATTAAGCCGGCGATATTAAAACAGCAAGTCTTGCTTGAAGACATTGATGAGGCAGGGCTTGAAAGCATTGCGAAGATAATAAAAAAACTGTCTTTTAAAAAAGGCGAATATCTTTTTAAGGAGAAGGAAGAGACAAAAGGGCTCTATCTCATTCATTCCGGGAAGGTAGAAATTTCCAAGGTCACTCCTGACGAATGGAAACAGACGCTTGCTATTCTGTCAACGGGTCATTTTCTTGGAGAGCTGTCAATACTTGAAAAAAGACGGCATGAGGCAAATGCAGTTGCGCTTGATAATACAGAAATATTTCTGATACCAAAAGAAAAAAAAAAAAAAATGGAGAAGGAGAACCTTATCCTTACAGCGAAAATAACGAAAAAAATGCTTTTAATCATATGTAAAAATTTAAGACGCATGAACGAGAAGTTTTTAGGCATGCTGATAAGCTATTGAACGACCGTAACGCGTGATGCGTAAAAGGTAATTGTCAACTACTGAATAACCATAAAGCCGGTAGCCGCAGCCTTCAGGCTGCGTTGTTATAGAGGGTTTTTAATAAACGCAGGCTAAAGCCTGCGACTACTAAACGACCGTAACGCGTGATGCGTAACGCGTAACAAAAAAACAGGAGGATTTAAGGGATGCCGATTGATCCAACGAAGCACGCAGACTGGGAGATTGCAGAAGCCGCTGAAGCGCACATGAAGACTGTTTATCAGTTAGGAGAGGAACTGGGTCTTGAAAAAGAAGAGCTTTTGCCGCACGGGCATTATGTGGCAAAGCTGGACTTTAATAAGATACTGAAACGTCTTGCAAACAAACCGGACGGGAAATATGTTGACGTTACCGCTATCACGCCGACCCCCCTGGGGGAAGGCAAATCAACAACAACAATCGGACTGACTCAGGGGCTCGGCAAGCGCAAGAAGAATGTCATAGCAGCCATCCGCCAGCCTTCCGGCGGACCGACGATGAACATTAAGGGCTCTGCCGCAGGCGGGGGATTGTCGCAGTGCATTCCTCTGACTCCGTTTTCATTAGGACTTACCGGCGACATCAATGCAATAATGAATGCGCACAATCTTGCGATGGTCGCAGTTACATCCCGCATACAGCATGAGTTCAACTACACTGACGAACAGCTTGCGAAGCGCAAATTAAAAAGGCTCAACATTGACCCTCGCAATGTTGAAATGAAATGGATAATGGATTTTTGCGCGCAGGCGTTAAGAGAGATAACAATAGGATTAGGCGGTAAAAACGACGGCTTTATGATGAATTCAGGATTTGCAATAGCGGTTTCATCAGAGGTTATGGCTATCCTTGCAGTTGCAAAAGATTTAAAGGACATGAGAGAAAGAATGGGCCGGATTGTTGTGGCCTATGACAAGAGCGGCAAGCCCGTTACGACAGAAGACCTTAATGTCGCAGGCGCAATGACTGCCTGGATGGTGGAGGCGCTTAATCCCAATCTAATGCAGACGATTGAAGGACAACCGGTCCTTGTACATGCAGGTCCTTTTGCCAATATTGCAATCGGGCAGTCGTCTATTATTGCAGACAGGATTGGACTTAAGCTTGCCGATTATAATGTTACTGAGTCCGGATTTGCGGCAGACATCGGATTTGAAAAATTCTGGAATCTGAAATGCAGATTTTCAGGACTGAAGCCTAATGCAGCGGTTCTCGTTGCTACAATCAGGGCCTTGAAATGTCACGGCGGCGCTCCGATTCCTGTGCCCGGAAGACCGATACCTGAAGAATATAAGGGTGAAAATGTCGGCTGGGTGGAACAGGGCTGTGTAAATCTTATTCATCTGGTGAATGTTGTTAAGAAGGCAGGCATTAATCCTGTTGTCTGCATCAATGCCTTCTACACTGACACGGACAATGAAATAAAAGCCGTAAGGAAAATTGCAGAGACGGCAGGCGCAAGGGTTGCGCTCTCCAAACACTGGCAGTTCGGCGGCGAAGGCGCGCTTGAACTTGCAGATGCAGTTGTTGATGCGTGCAATGAACCTAACAACTTCAAGTTCCTTTATGAACTTTCCACACCGTTACGCAAGCGCATTGAGTTAATTGCAACAGAGGTTTACGGAGCAGACGGCGTGGAATATACCCCTGACGCGCTTGCAAAGGCAAAGAAGATGGAGGAAGACCCTGAGACTTCAAAACTCGGAACATGCATGGTCAAGACCCATCTGAGCTTAACCGACAACCCTAATTTAAAAGGCGTGCCAAAAGGGTGGAAACTCCTCGTCCGCGATATTCTAACTTACAAAGGCGCGGGCTTTGTTGTACCTGTTGCAGGCGCAATTAAACTGATGCCCGGAACGGCGTCAGACCCTGCATACCGCAGAGTTGACGTGGATGTAAATACAGGCAAGGTTAAAGGGCTGTTTTAAGAAAGACTCAGGATTCGAGCGGCCAAGGGGG
>JACQZD010000114.1 GCA_016207865.1 Nitrospirota bacterium | reverse complement strand
CGCATAACGGGAATCTGGTGAATGCGCTTGAGCTTAAAAAAGAACTGGAAGAGCAGGGCGCAATCTTCCAGTCAACTTCTGACAGCGAGGTCATTGTCCACCTGATTGCAAGCTCAAGGGCTGGCGGTCTTTATGAACGTATTACAGACGCGGTCGGAAAACTCTACGGAGCATACAGCCTGCTTCTGATGACTGAGGGTGAACTTATTGCAATAAGAGACCCTTACGGGTTCAGGCCATTGAGCATTGCAAAACATGACGGAGCCTATGTTATCGCATCAGAGACCTGTGCCTTTGACCTTATCGGCGCAAAATATATAAGGGACGTTGAGCCCGGCGAGATGCTAATCATAAATAAGGACGGTTTAAAGTCCTTAAAGCCATTGTATGCGCTGAGACATTCATTCTGCATTTTTGAGTTCATCTATTTTTCAAAACCGGACAGCTACATATTTGGAAATCTTAATGTAAACCAGATAAGGAAAGAACTCGGCAGACAGCTTGCGAGGGAAAGCCCGGTTGACGCGGACCTTGTCATCCCGGTGCCTGACTCAGGCGTGCCCGCTGCCATCGGGTATGCCGAGGAAAGCAAGATACCTTTTGAATTCGGCTTAATAAGGAATCACTATGTCGGACGCACTTTCATAGAGCCGCAGCAGGCCATAAGGCATTTTGGCGTAAAACTGAAATTAAATCCGGTAAGACAGCTCCTTGAGGGCAAGAGAGTGCTGGTTATTGACGATTCAATCGTAAGGGGCACAACAAGCAAAAAGATTGTCAAGATGATAAAAGAAGGCGGGGGCGCCAGTGAAGTGCATTTAAGGATCAGCTCGCCTCCTTCCATAGGCCCTTGTTTTTACGGCATTGACACGCCGACAAGAAAGGAGCTTATAGGCGCAACGCACACCATTGATGAAATAAGAAAATACACCACTGCCGAAAGCTTGAGTTATCTGAGTCTTGAAGGATTGCTTAAAGTAGTGCCCAACCCGTCTGAATACTGCACAGCATGCTTTGACAACAAATATCCTGTGTTTTCACCTGAGGAAAAGATAGAGCAGATGGAGCTTTTTTAAACATAAATCAAAAAGCATTAGATGCTGTTGCTCTGTCATAGCGAGTCCCGATTATTCGGGACTCGCTATGACATGTTACTTAATGCGCTTGTACTAATCAGGAGACTATGTTTGACCTCGGACTTCAGGAATTAATAGTAATATTCGTAGTCGCGCTTCTGGTCTTCGGCCCCAAAAAACTTCCTGACTTGAGCAAGGCCTTGGGCCGGGGAATCAGGGAGCTGAGGACCGCGCTTCACGGGATGAAGGAATCCATGGATGAGGCAAGCGATGAAACGCGGCGCGTGGGGAAAGACCTGTCAAAGGAAATTTCTGAATCAATTTATTCTGCCGCATTACATGAAGAAGCCAAACCCGGAGAAAAAGAAGGACAGAATTCGGAATCCGGCAGCCAAAAAACTGAAACAGTGAAGCCGGAGGAAAATAAAGAAAACAGAGCAGATGACAGCCATGGATAAAATGCCACTGACAGAGCACCTGGGCGAGCTTAGAAAAAGACTCATCGTGTCTCTGGTTGCGGCGGGCATCGGCTTTGGCGTCTGCTTTTCCTACTCAGAAAAACTTTTTTATTTATTGCTATTCCCGCTTCACAGCACAATTAAGTTTTCTTTTTCAAACCCCTTTATCATATTTGAAACAGTTTCAGACGCGCAGAGACAGCTTGTATTCCTTGCGCCTGCCGAGGCCTTCTGGATGCATCTTAAGGTTGCAATGGTCTGCGGGATAATCATAACCCTGCCGGTTATTTTTTACGAACTCTGGAAGTTTATCAGTCCGGGACTTAAGGCAAAGGAAAAAAAATATGTCATTCCGTTTGTAATAACGGTTACATTTCTCTTTTTAACCGGCGCATTATTCTGTTTTTTGATAGTCCTTCCTTTTGCAATGAATTTTTTAATAACGTACAAAACCGAGAACCTTAAACCAATGCTGTCAGTGGGCAGTTATGTGGATTTCTGCCTGAAATTCATCCTGGCCTTCGGCGCAATTTTTGAACTGCCGGTGGTGCTGGTCTTTCTCACAAGGATGGGGATTATTGCAACCGACACCCTGGCGAAAAACAGAAAGTATGCAGTACTGCTGGCATTTGTGGCTGCGGCGCTTCTTACGCCTACGCCGGATGCATTTAACCAGATATTGATGGCAGTCCCCATAATCCTGCTTTATGAGGTGGGCATACTAGCCTCAAGGATTTTAAAAACAAGTCCGAAAAAGGAATAAGTCTATGACAGGCATCAGGGGGAAAAGCCTTCTTGCCGTTGCAAGGGATATTGCAGACGGATATGTTATTGTGAATCCGTTATTTCTGAAGCCCATTGACGCAGAGTCGTTAAAAGGGCTTTGCCAGAATATTATAAAGGTTCAGACTGAAATAAAAGGGGAGAAGTTTCCGTATAATGATGTGGCCGCCATCAGGACAAGGAACATGAAACTTCAGCGCCTTCACAGCTCGCTTATGATAATCAGAAATTTTGCCCGGGAACGGGGGATGAAGCAGGTATTTTAAATATTTGGTTCAATATTGTTTAATTCGTTCAACAAGTTCAAATCGTTTAAGAAAAACCAGCAGTGTTCAAAATTGAACGACCTTAAACTATTTGAACAATTTTGAACTATTTTTTCATCAGCAGGGAATGTCCCCTCTCAGTTAAAACCACCCGCAGCGTAATTGCAAGTATACTTAACAATAAAGTCAGAGTATTTGTTAAGTGATTGTTTAAATTCACCTTTTCTTATCAAATAAGACTAATTTTTT
>JACQZD010000074.1 GCA_016207865.1 Nitrospirota bacterium | reverse complement strand
TGGAAATGATTGTGCCGCCCCGGTCAGTCCTGCCTGCTGCGCCTGCATCGGCAAAACCAAAGGATGTGGTTTTAAAGAGCGCAACAAATACGGTAAGGGTAGACATAGAAAAATTAGACAAGATTCTTGATACTGTCAGCGAGCTGGTGCTTGCAAAAGGCGCTGTTCAGAGAATCGGGCATGAGATTGCCTCAACCTACGGATACACGCCGCTTACGCTTGATATTCTCAGGATATCGCAGACCTTTGAAAGAAGGCTTGCAGAACTCCAGGACAATATCCTGGAGCTGAGGATGGTTCCGTTCAGCCAGATATTTGCGCGGCTTTCACAGGTTGTAAAGAGATATATGAGGGAAGCGGATAAAGAGATAGACCTTGAAATTTTCGGCAAAGATACGGAAATTGACAAGGTCATTGCCGAGGAAATCATAGACCCGCTTATTCATATTATCAGGAATTCCATAGACCATGGAATAGAGTCAAAAGATGAAAGAATGGCCTCCGGTAAGAAGGAGCGCGGCACGGTGACCCTCAAGTCCTTTCCAAAAGGCAATAACGTAATAATCACAATCCGCGACGACGGCACCGGGCTTAATCTGGATAAAATTCTCAGGAAAGCCCGTGAGCGGAAATTGGTGTCTGAAACCCAGCAGTTTGATTCCAAGGAAATAGCGAACCTTATTTTCCTTCCGGGATTAAGCACAAAGGAAAGCGTCAGCGAGGTTTCGGGACGCGGGATAGGCATGAATATAGTAAAGGAAAAAATTGCGTCATTAGGCGGTTTTATTGATATTGAAACCGTGGCCGGTTCAGGCACGACTTTCACTATTACTTTGCCTATAACTCTGGCCATAATCAAGGCGATATTAATTGAAGTGGCCAATGAGAAATTTGCGATTCCGCTTACTTCTGTTACTGAAACGTTTATCGTTGATACCAATAAAATCCAGACGATTGAGGGCCGGGAGGTCATAGAAACAAGGGGCAAAATGCTTCCGCTGCTCAGGATTGACAGGATATTCATGCTTAAGGAAGCGCCGAAGGAAGAATATTTCGGGGTGATTGTCGGGATAGGCGACAGGAGACTCGGTCTGCTGGTTGATAATATGCTGGGGCAGGCTGAAGTTGTGGTGAAATCTCTCAGCGGATACTTTAAAAACATTTCCGGGCTGGCAGGCGCGGCTGAAATAGGCAAACATCAGGTTATCCTCGTGCTTGATGTTGAGGCCTTGATGGAAGAGGCCTTTTCCGTTAAGAGGCTGTCAGAGAAGAGGGAATAAGTTATGTATGAATTCTATTTCGGATTAAAACACAGGCCGTTCAGCAAGACTCCGGACCCCAGATTCCTTTTTTACAGCAGGATGCATGAAGAAGCCCTTGCAAGGCTTCAGTACGGTGTTGAAGAAAAGGAGATAATACTTCTGACAGGGCAAGTCGTCTGCGGCAAGACTACACTGTCCCGCGCCTTGATGGATTCCCTTGATGAGAGATACAGGGTTATATCAATTTTAAATCCCCGCCTGACGCCTTCCCAGTTTTTACGGATTATCGCCAAAAGTTTTGAAATAGACAGCAACCATTATAAAGATGACCTGCTTGAGGCCCTTTATGAAAAAGTTTATGAAGACCATGCAAAAGGCGTCACGCCTGTTATAATTATAGACGAGGCGCAGCTTATTCCCGACAGGGCCACCTTTGAAGAGATACGGCTGCTGACAAATTTCCAGCTTGATGAGGGAAATCTATTAAGCCTGGTCCTTATCGGACAGCCTGATTTAAGGGTGAGGCTTGACAGGAAGGCCTACCTCCCTTTGAGGCAGAGGATAGGGTTAAGATATCATATTAATCCGCTTAGTAATGAGGAGGTAAAGGAATATATAACTTACAGGCTTAAGGTTGCAGGCAAGACAGAGCCTCTTTTCAGCGAAGAGGCCCTAGCCGCTATATGTAAATTTTCATGCGGGATTCCGAGGAATATTAACAATATTGCTTCAAATTCTCTGCTTGAGGGGTTTGGCATGGAACTGCAGATGATACCCAAAGAGGTGGTGTATGATGTGGTGCAGGAATTAGGTTTAAACGGGGTAAATAATGGATGTAGCTAAGATTAGAAAAAAAATAAAAGAAGCAGCCGGGCAGAAGCCGCCTGAGAAGGTTCAGGAAGAAGCGCCTGCAGATGTTCAAAAAACTGAAAGCAGTGATACGCCGGCAATTAAGGAAAGTGCGAAAACACCGCACGAAGCCGTTCAGCAGGAAGTTCTTTCAATTACTGAACCTTCGGTCAGTCCCGGGGCAGCGGATGAACCGGCGGATGAGCAGATGGAAGTTCTTGCATTTAATGTCGCTGACGAGGAATATGCCGTAATGACCAAAGAAATACACGAAATATTAAGGTATCAGGATATTACGCCCGTGCCGAGAGCCGCGAAGTATTTTAAGGGGGTAACATCAATCCGCGGGAAGATTCTCCCGGTAGTTGATCTTAGGGAGCGGATAGGACTTAAAGAGGAGGCCGGCAGCAGGCGCAAAATTATTATACTCAGGACTTCAAAAGAGCCTATCGGCATACTTGTCGGGCTGGTTTTGGATGTGCTGAGGTTTCCCGCGGCTGCGCTTTTACAGCCTCCTTCCACGCTGAATGACGAGGAAAAGAATTTT
This sequence comes from Nitrospirota bacterium, assembly GCA_016207865.1. Lineage (GTDB taxonomy): Bacteria > Nitrospirota > Thermodesulfovibrionia > UBA6902 > DSMQ01 > JACRGX01. The sequence continues at coordinate 8,061 of JACQZD010000074.1, read as the reverse complement.
GTAAAAGGAGTTGTAAGAGTCAAAGACAGGTTCATATCAGTTTTAAATGTAGAAGAAATAGCTAAAATAAGTTAAGATTTTCAGGAGAGATATGGAATTGATTCAGAAATTAAAAGACATATCAATTGAATTTAAAATAGTCGGCTTCGTAGCCTTGTCACTGGTTATCGGAGGGTTGTTCATAGGGTTTTTCAGCGTCTTATTTATCAGGGCGGACGTGCTCAATACCGCAATGACATATTCAAATAACACGGCATTTGTAATTTCCAGACAGATGAACGAGGTGCTGGCAGGCGGCAATCTTAATGACGTCCGGACCTTTATCAGTGAGCAAAAAAACATTCTGAACGGGATTGATGCCATTACAGTGCTTAACTTTGAAGGCCGGGACCTTCTTTTTAATGAAATCCGGAGCGAAGACCGCATAGCCGTTAATTCAGTTGCGGCAAACAAATCCAGGTTTGTCCGGACGTCGCAAAAACAAATAGTTTTTTATTACCCTCTTGTAAATTCCGCAAAATGCGCTGAGTGCCACAGTGATAAAACAGCCGGCGCTGTAATCGGCTCCGTAAAGATTTTAATGTCTGCGAAAGATGCTTATGAAAGAATGGGCTACAGGGTAAGAATTGTTATTATTTACATAGTCATAGGCACACTGCTTTTAAGCGCATTACTGTGGATGGCGTTTAGAATGGTGATAATAAGGCCGGTCAAAGCATTTGAAAACAGCGCGAAACTTTTGTCGCAGGGTGATCTGTCAATCAAGGTGCCGATTCGTTTCAATGATGAAATGGGACGGCTTGGTGTCAGCATAACGAAGGCTGTCATGGATATCGGAAAAATCATTCAAAGGGTGGTTTCAGTGTCCAACAGGGTTGTCAATGTCACTGTAGACGTTGAGAAGGAATCCAAGAAGGTTGTGGAAGGTTCCCTGATTGAAACAGAGGCGATAAGCAGGACCTCGGAATCCATAGAAGAGCTGAATAAGTCCATAGGCGAGATCGCTGAAAGCGTCTCAGGGCTCATCGCTTCAACCGAGCAGACGGCTGTCTCATCAAACGAGATGGCCACGACAACAGAGGAAATTGCCAAGAACGCTATTGACCTGTCTATTGCAGTTGATTCGGCGTCGTCATCCATGGAGGAAATGTCCAGGAATATAAATGAGATAGCCGGCAATGCCGGTGAATTATCCCGCACTGTGGAGGAGACGCTTTCCGCCGTTGAGGAAATAAACTCTACGATTAAGGAAATAGAATCAAATACAAAAGAATCAGCAAGGCTTTCAGCAAAGGTTACGTCTGACGCCACATCTGTGGGCATGGCGGCTATTGAAAAAACAGCAGACGGCATGGAAAGGATAAAGTCCACGGTCTTGAAGACGGCCGGCTCTATTGAAAAACTCAGCAACCGTTCGGAAGAAATCGGGAAGATACTGAATGTAATTGACGAGATAACGGATCAGACGACCCTGCTGGCCCTTAATGCCGCTATTCTCGCGGCGCAGGCCGGAGAGTACGGGAAAGGTTTTGCAGTGGTGGCCGATGAGATAAAGGACCTGGCGGAGAGAACCTCGTATTCAACACAGGAGATATCTTCCCTTATACAATCCGTTCAGACTGAAATCAGGGAGGCGGTTTCGGACATGGAAGAGGGGACCGCGACTGTGAACGAAGGCGCCATGCTCACCAAGGAGGCCAAAGAATCATTTGCCCAGATTATTGAAAGTTCAAAACACTCTGCCGAAATGGTGGCGCAGATTGAGAATGCAACTTACGAGCAGACAAAGGGAATCGGCATTGTCACGGATTCAATGGGGAACATAAAAAGCATGAGCGCACAGATTGCCGAGGCTACAATTGAGCAGTCCAAGGAAGTAAATCTGATAATGTCAGAGACGGAAAAAATCAGGGAAATTTCAAAACATGTTAAAAACGCCACTCTGGAGCAGTCTAAGGGAGAGAGGCAATTGCACGATGCGGCGGAGAATATCTCAGTGTTATTGCATGAGATATCAAGCTCAATCAACAAACAGAAGTTAAACACAAATAACATATTTCTCTCAATGGAAAGGATAATGACCCTTCCTGAGGGAAACAGAAGCAGGTCGTTTCAGATGAATAAGAACCTGAGGAGCCTCCTTAAAGATGCTGAGATTCTTATGGCTGAACTGCGCAGGTTTAAACTCAGCAGCGAGGTGGAAATAGGCGCATTAAAGATGGGCATTGTGCCGCTGGACTCGCCTGCGGAGATGTACAGGCGTTTTACCCCGCTGGCCGAGTATCTCGCAAAAAAATTAGATAAAACGGTGGATCTCAGGCTTGCTGTTGATTTTGCCGGAACAATTGGAGATTTTGGAGAGGGGATTACAAATATCTGTTATATGACTCCCTCAACCTACATTGAGGCTAAGGAAAAATACGGCATTGAGGTGCTGGTAAAGGCGATGAGGGGCGGGAGATATTATCATCACGCTGTAATAATTGCAAAGGCCGGCGGGAAAATCAAAAGCCTTGATGACATTAAGGGCGCTTCCTTTGCCTTTGGCGACAGCCGTTCAACATCAAGTTATATAGTCCCGAGGGCCATGCTCCTTGAAGCAGGCATTGACCTCAAGGACCTGAGCTATTATGACCATCTGGGGCATCATGACGGCGTTGCCGCGGCTGTTTTAAGCGGTGAGTTTGACGCCGGCGGAGTTATGGAGTCTACGGCCTTGAGGTTCAGGGATAAGGGTTTGAACCTTCTGAAATATTCCTTTGAAATACCTGAATTTAATTTTTGCGTCTACAGTAATATGCCTGAGAAAGAAAAACTCCGGATTAAACAGGCTCTGCTTGAACTGGATGACAGGAATGCCTCAGACAGGCAGATACTGAGGGCCATGGACCCGAACTATACGGGTTTTATGGAAGCCGCCGATAAAGATTATGAAGAAATCAGGAATTTGATGCTGAAGTTTAAATTGCTTTAGTGAATTTTAATCTCGGGATTTTATATTAATAAATACAGAGAGAGGCGAAGATGAAAATATTGACGGCAAGATTCATGGTAACACTTCTGATAATTATCCTTATATGCCAGGGCGCCGGCGCCGCTTTTTTCGTTTTGCTGATGAAGAATACCACTGCCGGCCCGGAATTTAACAAATTATTGTTTTATTTCCTGGGGAGTGAAGTAATATGCTTAATCCTGACCTTTGCCGGGTCGCTGCTTTTTTTTGCCAGGTTTTTGAGCATGCCGGTAACGGATTTTAATACAGCGATAAGCAAGGCTGCCGCAGGAAACCTGACAATTGACATAAAGTCTCCCATGTCGCCTGTAATCGGGACCTTGGTAAAAAATTTTAATGCCCTGATAATTTATTTCAGAAGCATTATCCGCAAGCTAAATACCTCGTCAAAGGAGATTACCTCGGAAATTGAAAAAATAAAGCCGCAAACGGATAAAATTACGGAGGACACAAACAGCCAGTTTGCTACAACGGAAAACGTGGCGGTGTCATTAAGAAACTGCGAAAAACTGCAGGCGAAGATTCTTAACAACACGGATGCTTTCACAAAGTTTCTTGAGGAGAATTTGGCTGTTCTGGCTCAGATTAATTCCACCGTTGAGGAAGTTGAGGATAATCTTGATCAATTTTCCAGATCGCTGAATGATATTTATTCTTTAATGAGCAGTATTTCGGTTGCCGCAAAAGAAACATTTAAGAGGGCTGAAAGCCTTTCTTCCTCTACTGATGAGGCCATAATATCGGTTATAGAGATAACGGAGAATCTTAAGGCGATAGAAAAGAGTTCAAAGGAATCTGTCAATCTGACGAATAAAGTAAGGGGAGTAGCCTCTGATGGGGGCATGTTAAGCGTTGCTAATGCCATGGAGGGTATGGAGGAGATTGCTGATGCAGTTGCAAAAAACTTTGAGTTTGCAACAAGACTCGGCGCAAAGTCCAAAAATATAGAGAAAGTGCTTTTGGTTATTGGAAATGTAACAAAACAGACAAACCTGTTAAGTTTAAATGCGGCGATTCTGGCCGAGCAGGCCGGAGAGTACGGCAAGGGATTTTCAGTTGTTGCCGAAGAAATAAAAACGCTCTCTGACAAGACAGCGGCCTCTACAAAAGAAATTACAGATATCATTAATATGTTCCGGGATGAAATAGCCGCAACTATTACAGTTTCGGAAAAAAGCGCCCAGATAGTTTAAAAGGGCATTGCGCTTATCGTAAAAACAGGCGAGGCCTTCAGAGAGGTGATTGATACTGCAAGGCAGTCTGATGAGATGGCGCATGTAATCCAGCAGGCTACAGGCGAACAGGTCGGAGCAGTTACGCAGATAACCACTTATATTGAATTAATGCAGGTGACAATCGGATATATCATAAGATCCTCTCACCTGCAGGTGCAGGAATCAGACCAGATTACCATTGTTGCCGAGAAGCTTAAGGACATGTCTGAATTTATAAAGAGAAACCTTCAGGATCACTCTTCCGGGGCTCGTATGCTGACCAAGAGCTTTGATGCTGCAAACGACAGCGTCAAAAGCATAATCAGCACTTTATCCGAGGAAGGCAAGATCAGCAAGGACATTATTCAGACAGTAGATATGATTAAAACAATTTGCTACAACACCGCTACCGCTATTCAGAATATGAGTGGTTCTTTTAAGAAGATGGAGCAGGAGGCTCAGGCCTTCAGGAAAACCATAGAAGGGCTTAAATTTGAGTAAGTACGCTATTTTTGCCATAGCGGGAGAAGAATTCGGCATTGATCTTGACAAGGTATTTGAGATTACAAGGCCGCTGAAGACAACCCCGCTTCCCAATACCCCGGGTTTTATCACCGGCGTTATCAACCTGAGAGGCGCTGTAATCCCCTTGCTGGATATGAGGAAACGCCTTAATGTTGAACCCTCGCCTCTGGAGGAAAGGATTGTAATCGTAATGATACGCGGGGAAAAAATCGGACTGCTTGTTGATGCAGTCCGGCAGATTCTTTATATTGACAAAAAAGAGATATCATCCCCTCCGGCTATTTTTAAAGGGCTGAAACCTGAATATCTCAGCGGCATCGGGAAGTCAGGCGACAAATTGATAATTATTCTGAATATTGACAATCTGCTTACTCCCGAAGAAATAATGCTTTTAGGCAGTTTGTCCGGAAACCCTGTCAAAGACAAAGAAAGGGGCCATTAAATTGGCTGATGAAAAAAAGGCGGCGGCAGTATTCCAGGACAAATTTAATTCTCTGATGCAGAGTGATGACGTTGAGGTCCGGCTTGACGCCGTCAGGCAATTGATTAAACTTAAAAACAAGCCCTTGGCCATTGCCCTTCTTATAAAAGGCATTGAAGACGACAACTGGCGAATAAGAAAAACTGCCGTTGAGATGCTGCTTGCGATCAAAAGCGATGCGGTAATAAAAGGACTCATATCCGAGCTTAAGCGTGAAGATAATGCCAATGCGAGAAATTCTGCGCTTGAGGCGCTGATTTCATTGGGGCGCGCTGCCACCGGTCATCTGAAAAAGGCCTATAACAGTTCTAACCCGAATGTCAGAAAATTTACTGTTGATGTTATCGGACGCGTAAAAGACCCGAAGGCTCTGCCCGTTTTATTAAAGGCGATTGAAGATAAAGATGATAACGTCCGTTCATCAGCCATAGAGTATCTCTGTGATTTTCGCGACAAATCCGCCGTAACCAGCCTTATTTCCATCATGAAGGGCGTTAATACATGGCTTGCATATCATGCCGTTGACGGACTGGGCAAGATCGGCGATGCCAGGGCGGTTGATGCGCTTGTTTCGGCCTTGCACAGAAAAGACCTGAGAAAACCTGTCATCAAGGCCTTGGGGCAGATTGCTGACCCCGAATCGCTGACAAAGACAGCCCCGTTTTTAAAAGATGAGTCAAAAACAGTTCAGGAAGAAACTATCATGGCAATCAGGCAATTTTATGAAAAAGGAATTTCCGAAGACATCATAATTAAGACTATTAACAAAATACATGGAAGCGAAGCCGTTAATTTACTGGCGCATCATGCCAAAAGCGAAAAAACCGACGTAATGATTGCCGCCACCGTACTGCTTGGACTGCTCGGGGATAAATCGCTCCTTCCGCCGCTTTTTGAAATGGTGATTGAAGATGAACCGAGAGAAATAATCATAAAGACGCTTGTGTCCATAAGCAAGGCTTCACCCGAGTCGCTAACCCCGTTTTTTAACGCAAAAGACCTGTACCAGCGAAGGGTCATATGCGGCATAGCGGCAAAAGCCGCTTCCGCGGCGTTTCAGGACCACCTCATAGGCCTGCTTAAAGATGAGGACGGGCATGTAAGGAGCGGTGCGGCTATTGCACTTTCAGCGCTGGATAATCCTGAGACGGTTAAGTACATAAAACCACTGATGTATGACCGCTATGAAGATGTGCAGGAGGCGGCGCTTAAAGCCCTTTTAAGATTAGAGAAGTGGCTGGACACAGATGAAATAATAGCAGCTCTTTCCGATAAAAACCCTGTGGTCCGAAAAAGTTCCGCAGTGCTTCTCGGCCTCATCGGCGCTAAAAAGTCAGTAGAGATGCTCGGCTCCGCGCTTAAAGACAGTGATGTCAGGGTCAGGACGGCAGTTGTTGAGGCGCTCTGCCGGATATATATACCAGAGTCAATAAAGTATCTGATGCCGGCCTTGTCGGATGAATCTCCGGAGGTCCGCAAGTCTGCCGCCATGGCTATCGGCATGATTGATTCCGAGGAAGTTGTAGAACCCCTGATATTCCTTCTTAATGATACGAATGTATTTGTCCGGGTCGCCGCGGCCAAGGGACTGGGCCATACCAGGAACAAGAAAGCCGTGGAGCCTTTGATAAAACTGCTGTCGGACACATCGGGGTTTGTAAAGGCTGCCGCAATAATAGCGTTGGGTAATTTTAAGGAGAAAAAGGTTAAGGATGTACTGCGCAGACTTTTAAAAGACAAGGACGCCGAGATAAGGGCCACGGCTATTGAGTCATTGTCCATATTTGACGGAATTTCCCGCGACATTATCCCGCTTTTAAAGGATAATAAATGGTCGGTGAGAAAGAAGGCCGTTGACGTCCTCGGCAAATTTTTTAAATCCGAGAGCGAAAAATATTTAAAAGAAACCGCTGAACTTGACGAAGATTATCAGGTAAGGGAAACTGCGGAGAGATATCTTGCTATTTGAAGAAGAACTTATACCTCTGCATCTGGATGTCTTCCGGCTGATAAGGGATTTAATCAGGGGATACTGCGGTATTTTCTTTAATGAAAAATCTCTCTTTCTTGTTGAGCGGAGGCTGAACAGGCGTTTAAAGGTTCTTCGTCTGGAAGACTTCAGGGAATATTACCGTTTCCTTATGTATGACCCGAAACGGGACGATGAGATTCAAAGAATTATGGATATCTTAACGGTAAACGAGACTTATTTTTTCAGGGGAGAGTCCCAGTTAAAGGTGTTTATAGATGAAATAATCCCTGAACTTAAAGAAAAAAATAAGGACCAAAAAAAGATAAACATATGGTCTGCCGGCTGTGCTACAGGAGAGGAGCCTTATACTTTTGCCATGCTGCTGCTTGAGAAAGGAGGCTTTGACGGGTGGGATATCAGGATAGCGGGCAGTGATATAAGCCAGAGGGCGCTTCAGATTGCGCGGAGCGGAATTTACAAGAAGAATTCATTCAGGAGCACGGAATATTATTTCATAAAAAAATACTTTCATAACGAAGATGAGGATACTTACAGCATATCCGACAGCGTCAGAAAACTCGTGGCCTTTAACTATGTGAACCTGTTTGACCCGTTCAAGGTGCGTCTGGTCGGAAAAATGGATTTAATTTTTTGCAGAAATGTTTTAATATATTTTGATGACACTGCAAGAAAGAAGGTTATAGAAAATTTCTATAACTGCCTTGTAGACGGAGGTTACATGGTGCTGGGGCATACGGAATCGCTTGTAAAGCTTTCTACGGCGTTTTCTTTAAAGCATTTTACTAACGATATGGTGTATCAAAAACCTGAGAGGCAGGGATTGTAAATTATGCAT
>JACQZD010000105.1 GCA_016207865.1 Nitrospirota bacterium | reverse complement strand
CGGAGACAATGTGACGATAACGGTGGAACTGATAACGCCGATAGCCATGGAGAAGGAATTAAGGTTTGCGATAAGAGAAGGCGGAAGGACCGTAGGCGCAGGCGTTGTGAGCGAGGTTATTGAATAAAGGTTGAAGGATGAAGGTTGAAGGATGAATGAAAAAATTAGAATTAATCTGAGGGCGTACGATCAAAGACTGCTGGACCAGTCTGTGCGGGAGATTGTTGACACTGCCAAACGGACCGGCGCGAAGATTTGCGGTCCTGTTCCCCTGCCTACGAGGATTCATAAAATTACTGTCCTCAGGTCTCCTCATGTGGATAAAAAATCAAGAGAGCAGTTTGAGATACGGACGCATAAGAGGCTGATAGACATCTTAGATCCGACGGCCCAGACAGTTGATGCCCTTATGAAGCTGGATCTTGCCGCAGGCGTTGATGTGGAGATAAAGCTATGAAAGGCATACTCGGCAAAAAAATAGGCATGACGCAGATTTTTGCTGAAAACGGCGGCATTATTCCGGTCACAGTCATTGAGGCCGGTCCATGCAAGGTAGTGCAGGTCAAAGAGCCGGGGAAAAAAGACGCCTATACTGCGCTTCAGCTTGGTTTTGAAGAAATCAAAAAGGAAAAAAATGTACCTAAGGCAAAGGCCGGACATTTTAAAAAGGTGTCTCTGGCCCCATGCCGTTTTCTTAAAGAGATAAGGGAGATGCAGGAGCTTAAGACCGGCGATACGGTTACCGTTGAGATATTCAGCAAGGGCGACAGCATTTCAGTAACCGGCAGGTCCAAGGGCAAGGGTTTTCAGGGCGTCATGAAAAGGCACCATTATCACGGCGGACCCGGCTCCCATGGTTCAATGTTCAACAGGGCGCCCGGCTCCATAGGCAGCAGCGCATACCCTTCAAGGGTCTGGAAGAACAAGGGACTGCCCGGCCATATGGGCGACAGAAGGGTGACTACAAGGAACATTAAAGTCGTGGATGTCAAAAAAGAACAGAATCTCCTGCTTGTAAAAGGCGCGGTGCCCGGCTCAAACGGCGGCTATTTAATAATAAGGAAGAATGACTAATGCCTGAAATAAATATTTTAAATAAAGATAATAAACCTGCCGGCAGTATGGACCTGCCTGCGGATATATTCGGCGCTCCCGTAAATAAGGGGCTCCTTCATGCCGTTGTGCGCAATTACCTGGCCAATCAAAGACAGGGAACTGCGGCCACAAAGACAAAGGGGCTTGTAAGCGGCGGCGGCAAAAAGCCGTGGAAGCAGAAGCACACCGGAAGGGCCAGGGCCGGAAGCAGCAGGTCGCCTCTGTGGAGAGGCGGCGGGACTATTTTTGGTCCTATGCCGAGGGATTATTCCTACAAACTTCCCAAGAAATCTAAGTGGGCCGCTCTCAGTTCAGCGCTTTCGGCAAAATTTTCCGACGGCGAGGTCGTTGTAGTTGAAGACCTGCCCATGACAGGGCCGAAGACAAAAGCTTTAAATTCTGTTCTTACTGTTATGGGGCTTAAAAATGTATTGATAGTAATTCCTGATAAAAATAACATTCTTGCGCTGGCCGCAAGGAATATCCCGCAGGTAAATGTAAAAGAAGTGAGCGCGCTTAATGTTTATGACGTGCTTCTCCATGAGAAATTGCTTTTTACAAAAGGCGCGGTGGAATATATGAAAAAGGTGTATTTGGGATGAAAAGTTCTTATAACATTCTTGAGGCTCCGATGCTGACTGAAAAAGGAACGGCCTTGAAAGAAGCGGACAACAAGGTAATGTTCAAGGTCGCAAAGGACGCCAACAAGATTGAGATTAAAAAAGCGGTAGAGGAGATTTTTAAGGTAAAAGTTGACAGTGTTGCAACCATGAACTGCAAAGGCAAAAAAAAGCGTCTCGGCAGGTTTGAAGGCAGAAGACCCGACTGGAAAAAAGCAATTGTCACGCTGAAAAAAGGCGAGAAGCTGGACTTTATTGAAGGCGTGCAAAAATAAAGGTAAAGAAGAATATCAATGGGTATAAAGGCATATAAACCAACATCAGCAGGCACACGGTTCAGGACCGGTTCGGATTTTTCTGAAATAACCGCGGTAAAACCGCACAAACCGCTCTTAAGGCCGGTCAAGAAAACCGGCGGCAGGAACAGTTCAGGCCATATTACGGCATGGCATAAGGGAGGCGGGCATAAAAGGTTATACAGGATTATTGATTTTAAGCGTGAAAAAAGGAATATTCCATCTTTTGTGGAAACAATTGAATACGACCCTTACAGGACGGCCAGGATTGCCCTGCTTAAATATGCAGACGGCGAAAGAAGATACATACTTGCGCCGGCAGGCATAAAAGTCGGGGATTCACTGGTTTCAGGGACAGAGGTTGAAATCAGGAACGGCAATGCCCTTCCTGTTGAAAATATGCCTCTCGGAACTCTGATTCATAACATTGAGTTGAAGCCCGGACAAGGAGGCAAACTTGTAAGGAGCGCCGGCTCATATGCACAGCTTGTGGCAAAGGAAAAGGATTACTGCCAGATTAAACTCTCTTCAGGAGAGGTAAGGGTGGTGCCGTCCAAGTGCATGGCTACGATAGGACAGATCAGCAATGCTGAGTGGGAGAACATATCATGGGGCAAGGCAGGCAGGATGCGCTGGATGGGCCGGAGGCCTATTGTAAGAGGCGTGGCCATGAACCCTGTGGACCACCCGCTTGGAGGCGGCGAAGGCAAAAGTTCAGGAGGCAGGACGCCGGTTTCTCCATGGGGCAAGCCGGAAGGCGTGAAGACGAGAAAGAATAAAAGGACGGACAAGTTCATTATAAGGCACAGGAAGTAATAAGGAGGAAATTTTGCCCAGATCACTGAAAAAAGGTCCGTATGTGGACACGAAACTTATGAAGAAAGTTAATGCCATGAATCAATCAGGCGAAAAAAAGATTGTTAAAACCTGGGCCAGAAGCTCTACGATAGTGCCGGAGTTCATTGGGCATACATTTGCCGTGCATAACGGGAAAAAGTTTGTTCCTGTGTATGTTGCCGAAAATATGGTCGGCTATAAACTCGGAGAGTTTGCTCCGACCAGGACCTTCAGGCTGCATTCAGGCGAAAGGAAGGCGGAGGCGCCCGCTCCCAAATAAGCTATGACAGAGGCAAAGGCCATATTAAGATATTCAAGGGTCTCACCCAGAAAGGTGAAAAGGGTGATAGATACCATCAGGGGGAAAAAGGCAGGCGACGCAATGATAAGCCTGCGTTTCCTTCCGCACGGGCCTGCGAAAACAGTCGCAAAGCTTTTAAAGTCTGCGATGGCTAATGCCGAGCAGAAAAAAGTGGCAGACCCGGATTCCATGAAGATTTCAAAGGTAGTTGTGGGTCAGGGACCTGTAATGAAGCGGATGATGGCCAGGGCCATGGGCCGGGCAAATATTATTAAGAAAAGAACAAGCCATATTACTTTAATATTGGAAGAAAGTGAAAAGTTAAAAGTGATCCCGAAGCATCGGGACAACTCATAACCTGCCTGCCGGCCGGCAGGCTTTTAATTTGGTTTCAGGGGGATAATTTTGGGACAGAAAACTCATCCGATAGGCTATAGATTAGGAATAATAAAGACCTGGGAGTCGCGCTGGTTTGCAAAGAAGGGATATACGGACCTTCTTCATGAAGATATAAACATGCGGCGAATCATTAAAGAAAATTTATTCCATGCGGGAGTTTCAAAGATAGAAATAGAACGCGCGGGACAGAAGGTCCGGGTGATTATCCATACGGCAAGACCCGGGATAATCATAGGCAAAAAAGGCGCGGAAGTGGACAAGCTTAAAAAAGATATGGAACATATGACAGGCAAGCAGGTAAGCGTAGATATTAAGGAAATCAGAAAGCCTGAGATAGACGCGCAGCTTGTCGCAGAAAACATCGCCCTTCAGCTTGAAAAAAGGGTGGCCTTCAGAAAGGCCATGAAAAAGGCGGTTAATTCAGCTCAGCGTTTCGGCGCGCAGGGAGTAAAGGTTGCATGCGCGGGCCGGCTTGCAGGCGCGGAAATAGCAAGGGCCAGCTGGTACAGAGAGGGCCGGGTGCCTTTACATACCCTGAGGTCTGACATAGATTACGGCATTGCAGAGGCCAAGACCACATACGGCAGAATCGGCGTTAAGGTCTGGATATACAGAGGCGATATCCTGCCGGAAGTTGGGCCGGCTAAGGCGCCAGAAGGGGAAACGGGGGTTTAATCTAAAAATCAGCTATGTTAATGCCTAAAAAAGTAAAATTCAGAAAGATGATGAAAGGCAATATGAATGGAAAGGCTTACAGAGGGTCTTCCGTATCTTTCGGAGAATTCGGCCTTAAGGCTCTTGAACCCGGGTGGGTGTCAAGCCGTCAGATAGAGGCGGCGAGGGTGGCCATAACCAGGCATGCCAAGAGAGGCTGTAAGGTCTGGATAAGGGTATTCCCTGACAAACCGTTGACAAAGAAGCCTGCTGAGACAAGAATGGGAAAAGGGAAAGGCGCCCCTGAATCCTGGGTGGCGGTTGTGACGCCCGGCAGGGTTTTATATGAAATGTCGGGCGTGCCGGAAGATATAGCGCGTGAAGCCTTCAGGCTTGCTTCGCACAAGCTTTCTATTGCCACCAAGTTTGTAACCAGGACGGAGATAATATGAAGAAGCCTTCGGATATAAGGTCCTCAACAGTTGATGAATTGCGGCAGGAAGAGGCGAATCTGAGAAAGGAACTGTTTAATTTAAGGTTCCAGCAGGTGACCGGAGAAATTGAAAACCCGATGAGAATAAGGCAGGTCAGAAGGAATATAGCGCAGGTATTAACTGTAATAAGCGAGAAGTTAAAAGTTAAAAGTTAAGGATAGGAAAAAACAATGCCCAAGAAAATTTTTACAGGTGATGTCATAAGCGATAAGATGGACAAGACAGTCATAGTGTCCGTAAAGAGGCTTACACAGCATCCCCTTTACAAAAAAACCATTAAAAAGATTTCAAAGTTCAAGGCTCACGACGAAGGGAACAAATACAAGGTCGGAGATAAAGTAAGAATTATTGAATCAAGCCCCATCAGCAAGGAAAAAAGATGGGTTGTTTTGGAAAAGGCGGAGAGTAAAAGCTAATGATCCAGCTCAGGAGCATATGTGAAGTTGCCGACAACTCAGGCGCCAGAAAGGTGCAGTGCATTAAGGTTATGGGCGGGAGCCACAAGAGATATGCAGGGCTCGGGGACATAGTAGTTGTGAGCATAAAAGAGGCTTTACCCGAAAGCACTGTTAAAAAAGGCTCTGTGGCAAAGGCCGTTGTTGTAAGATGCAAGAAAGAAACCAGGAGAATAGACGGCTCTTACATAAAGTTTGATGAAAATGCGGTTGTGATTGTCAATGCGGAGGGAGAGCCTGCCGGCACAAGAATATTCGGGCCCGTGGCAAGAGAGTTAAGATGGAAAGAATTCATGAAGATTATTTCTCTTGCGCCGGAAGTGCTTTAAAGACAGTGAACAGTTGTCAGATGACAGTTGACAGTTAAAGGAGACAGAAGACATACAATGAGTCTGGACATAAAGAAAAACGATACGGTAATGGTGGTCAAAGGGGACGACAGGGGGAAAAAGGGGCGGGTGCTTTCTGTTTATCCCGTTAAAAGCGAACTTCTCATTGAAAAACTGAACATCGTTAAAAGACACATGAAGCCTAACAAAAAATATACGCAGGGCGGGATTATAGAAAAGGAGGCGCCGGTTCACCGTTCAAATGTGGCGCTGGTCTGCCCCAAATGCGATAAGCCTACAAGGATTGGCAGTACGGCCCTTGAAAACGGCGCACGGGTAAGGGTTTGCAAAATCTGCAAGGAGATTATGGACAGATAAATGTCAAGATTAATGGAAAAATATAAAAAAGAAGTGGTTCCGGGCCTCATGAAGGAATTTGCATTTAAAAATGTAATGCAGGTGCCGCGGCTTAAAAGCATTGTGCTGAATGTCGGGATGGGCGAAGCCACCCAGAACATAAAACTGCTGGACGCCGCGGTTAAGGAGTTGACAATCATATCAGGACAGAAACCCGTTGTCACAAAGGCAAAAAAGTCCATTGCAACTTTTAAACTCCGCAAGGGCATGCCTATCGGCTGTAAAGTAACCCTGAGAGGCAAAAGAATGTATGAGTTTCTTGATAAATTTATAAGCCTTGCGCTTCCGCGGATAAAGGATTTTAAAGGCGTTTCGGGCAAGGCGTTTGACGGCAGGGGGAATTATGCCTTTGGTACAAAGGAGCAGATAATTTTTCCCGAAATAGATTATGACAAGATAGAAAATACTCACGGACTGGATGTCATATTTGTGACATCCGCCAAAAATAATAAGGAGGGAAAGGCGCTTCTCAAACATTTTGGGATGCCGTTTAGAAATTAAAAAAATTTATGGCAAAAAAGTGTTTGATTGATAAGGTAAAAAGGACACCAAAGTTTAAAGTCAGGGCCTATAACAGATGCCGGATTTGCGGCAGGCCGAGAGGTTATTTGAGAAAGTTCGGGATGTGCAGGATATGTTTCAGGCAGCGCGCATTAGCCGGACAGATACCCGGCGTAACAAAATCAAGCTGGTGACGGAGCCAAGTACCCGGAGGAATAATAGCATATGATGACAGATCCGATTGCAGATATGATTACAAGAATCAGAAATGCAAACATGATTAAGGCAGAGAAGGTGGACATCCCTGCCTCAAAAACAAAACTTGAGATAACAAAGATACTTAAAGAAAAAGGCTTTATAAAAGGCTATAGGATGCTGAAGGATAAAAAGCAGGGCATCTTAAGAGTTTCTTTGAAATATTCCGCCAACGGCGAAAAAATAATAACCGGGCTTAAGAGAATAAGCAAACCGGGCAGAAGAATATATGTCGGCAAAGAAGATGTGCCAAAAGTTATGGGCGGAATCGGAGTAGCGATTATTTCAACTTCAAAGGGCGTTCTTTATGACGAGGCCTGCAGGCGCGACGGCGTCGGCGGAGAAGTGCTGTGCTATGTATGGTAACAACCGTTAAGAGTTATAGCGTTCATAGCGTTATTGCGTAATAAGAATAAAGAAGATATAGAACTGGAGAAAAGATGTCAAGAGTAGGCGCAAAACCAATAAATTTACCAAAGGGCGTTGACGTTAAGATAAACGTCAATGAGATTGCCGTTAAGGGGCCCAAGGGCGAGTTCAAATGGGGTTTCCCTGCGGAAATAAATGTCGTGTCAGAAGGCGGAGTCCTTCAGGTAAAAAGAGAATCTGATACCAAACAGCATAAGGCGCTGCATGGCACTGCCAGGAGCATTATCTCAAATATGATAACAGGCGTTCATGACGGATATGAGAGGGTGCTTGATATTACGGGTATTGGATACAAGGCGCAGGTTCAGGGCAAAAAACTGCTCATGACGCTCGGGTATTCTCATCCGGTTGAATATACCCTTCCGGAAGGTATGACTGCACAGGTGGATCCCAAGCAGACTAAGATAACATTGAAAGGCAGCGATAAGCAGTTAATCGGACAGGTTGCGGCAAACATCAGGGCCTTCAGGCCGCCTGATATATACAAAGGCAAAGGCATTCGTTATGCCGGTGAGTATATTAAACTCAAGGCAGGCAAGGTTGGAAAAAAATAGTTAATTGTTATCAGTTATTCGTTATTAGTACGAATAACAATTCACAAATAACGATTAACAGTCTTTTGGGGAGGAGATTTTGTCTTACGTTAAAAATGATGCCAGGGAAAGACGCCACGAAAGGGCCAGAAAGAAGATTTACGGAACTTCTGAAAGGCCGAGGCTTAATATATTTAAAAGCCTAAAACATGTGTATGCCCAGATAATAGATGACTCAAAAGGCGCTACGCTTGCTGCGGCCTCAAGCCAGAGCAAAGACTTCAGCAAAAAGATTAAAACAGGAGGCAATATAGCGGCGGCAAAAGAAGTCGGAACATTGGTTGCAAAAAAAGCTGTGGAAAAAGGGATAAAGAAAGTTGTCTTTGACAGGGGCGGCTACCCTTATCACGGCAGGGTAAAGACGCTTGCAGATGCAGCGAGAGAAGCGGGACTGGAATTCTAAAGTAGGGTAGAGTTAAGAGTTAAATACATTCACTTTTAACTTTTCACTTTTAACTTTTAACTTAACTGTTGAGGAGGAATAGTGGGAAGAACTGACCCTGATGGACTTAATCTGAAAGAAAAGGTTGTATTTATCAATAGAGTTGCCAAGGTAGTAAAAGGCGGCAGGCGGTTTTCTTTTAGCGCCCTTGTTGTTGTCGGCGATGATGACGGCCATGTCGGAGCCGGCAAGGGTAAGGCAGGGGAAGTCCCGGAGGCGATAAGAAAGGCTGTGGAGCAGGCCAAGAGGAACCTCATAAAAGTCCCTATAAAAGACGGCACAATACCGCATCAGATAATCGGCAAGTTCGGTGCAGTGCAGGTTATCATGAAGCACGGCGCTGAAGGCGTAGGCATTATTGCAGGCGGAGCCGTAAGGGCCATTATGGAGGTTGCGGGTGTGCATAATATTGTCGCCAAGTGCGTTGGCAGTCATAATCCCTTTAACAGCGTCAGGGCTACGCTTAACGGGCTGAAGAAACTCAAGGACACTGCGAGTATTGCTGCAAGGACCGGCGGTGGAAAGGCAGATGAAGAAGCGCAAGGAGTAAAAGATGAAAACGCTTAAGATAACATTAAAACGCAGCCTGGCAGGCCAGCCTGAAAAAGTCAGAAAGGTACTGATGTCAATGGGGCTCAGGAGGCCGAATCAAAGTACAATTCAAAAAGACATCCTTTCAGTAAGGGGGCAGATTCATAAAGTGTCGCATCTTGTGGAAGTAACTGAGAATTAAGAACTAAGAACTGAGAAGTCAGAACTGAGAAGTAACGAACAACAAATAACGATTAACAAATAACTGATTTAGGAGTGTAAGAACTTGAGATTATCAGATTTATCACCGGCGCCGGGAAGCACAAAAAAACCAAAGAGGGTCGGGCGCGGCATAGGTTCGGGTCACGGCAAGACCTCATGCAAGGGACACAAAGGGCAGAAGGCAAGGACCGGCTCCGGCAAGGGCGCGGGTTTTGAGGGCGGACAGATGCCGCTTCAGCGCAGACTGCCCAAGAGGGGTTTCACAAATATTTTTAAGAAGCAGCACTCTATTGTTAATTTAAAGTCATTAAGCGGGCTTTCTGAAACTGTTATTACGCCTGAGATTCTTCTTGAAAAGGGCCTGATTAAAAATATAAAGGACGGAGTTAAGATTCTCGGCGACGGCGAGTTGAAAGGCGCCCTGACGGTAAAGGCTCATTACTTCAGCGCTTCTGCAAAGGAAAAAATTACCAGTGCAGGCGGAAGCGCAGAGATAATTTAAGCTGATATGTTAATAATGAATTTATGAAATCTTTCAAATATTTTTGTCTTCTTGCTGGAATATTTTTGTCAGCAATAGGTTTTTTCTTTGCCCCCCCATCTCATGCAGGTACATTTACTACTGTTCTCGGCAGCGATGGAGTTGTATCTATTTCAGGCACTGAAACTTTTGACTGTACACCTACAGGATATAGTTTTGGTTCATTGGCATCAATCTACTTTGACGGATTTTATACCCCAATTACTACAATAACATCCTCCACAAACACTGTAAGCTATAACAACATACCATATGATTTATCCTGTTTTTCTCCCGGCAATTACACCTTCTCAGTTAGTTATATAGGCGGGAAGAAACAAGGCGCCTATTGCATAATGTCCGAATCCGGGAAGAGCGCTACTGTTAATTTGCCTATGGGCAGAGAGATTACAATTGATTCACCAGGTGAATATGCTTACGGTGTAGAAAACATTGTCGTTTCATATAATTTTACTTATTCAACCGGCAACTACAATAGGTTAGTTTCTATTTTAGTTGGAAATCAATATGTATTTCTTCAGGGCGGACTTCCTATAAGTGGCCAGATTATTGTTCCTTATAATTTTGGGAATTCAGGGCAGAGAACCATTCAGGTAAGTGCGTGTTGCGGTACCTGTAACACCATTCAAAAAACTATTACTGTTGTTGGATCTTGCTCTGATACCGATGGAGACGGATATTCAAACTGTAATGATTGCAATGATAATGATGCAACGATTCACCCTGCTGCCGCAGAAGTATGCGATGGTAACGACAACAACTGCAATGGCAGTATTGATGAAGGATTTGATGTAGATGGAGATGGATTTACTTCATGTGGTGGAGACTGCAATGACAATGATGCATCAATCAATCCTGCTGCTCAAGAATTTTGCGATGGGAAAGACCATAACTGCAATGGATTGGTAGATGAGACCTGTAATGGCGGCAGTGATAATAAATGTCCTGAAATATCAAACAGCACAAACATTAATTCTTCAGCCAACTTTGCATCAGGTAATTTATTCCACAGCCAGCAGGTTTTAGGATCACAACGTACAGGTCTTACAGCAAGCATTACTCTTTCTTACAACAGCCTTGATCCAATCATAGGAGTTTTTGGCAAAGGCTGGACGCATAATTACAACACAAGCAT
>JACQZD010000104.1 GCA_016207865.1 Nitrospirota bacterium | reverse complement strand
GGATTTGGGTATGAGCCTTGTATACGATGTGGCACACAACATTGCAAAGGTTGAGGAGCATACTGTAGCAGGCAGAAAAATGAAACTCATTGTCCATAGAAAAGGCGCAACGCGCGCATTTCCGCCCGGGCATCCTGAACTTCCAGTTGCATACAAACATATTGGCCAGCCTGTCTTGATTCCGGGCGATATGGGCAGGGCGTCTTTTGTCCTTTTAGGCACAGAAAAGGCAATGCAGGAGACCTTCGGCTCCACCTGCCACGGCGCCGGAAGGGTGATGTCAAGGCATCAGGCCATAAAGCGCGCAAAGGGCAGGGCCATATGGAGAGAGATGGCGGATAAAGGCATTATCGTAAGGTCAGCAGGCAGAGAAACCCTTGCAGAGGAAATGCCTGAGGCTTACAAGGATATTACAAATGTCGTTGACGTCGTGCATAACGCAGGCATTTCCAAAAAAGTGGCAAGGCTAAGGCCTATGGGGGTGATAAAGGGGTGAGAGGGTTAAATGATTAACAAAAATTCGTCATTGACCCGAAAATACCTTTAAATTTGTCATTCTGGCTTGTCCAGAATCTTTCCGAAGAAGGATTCCCGCCCTGTATACATATCATTGCATTAACTTATCAAATATGATATGTAAATACAGAAAATACAGGGACACAGAGCCTGTCTAAAAACTACGATTCCAACAAAAATACGGCATTCCCGCGATTGAGTTTTCAGGCAGGTTCTGTGTCCCCATATTATTTATAGCCTTACAATGGTTTTGTTGTTTAAGGGGAAATATGAAGCCCATAAGATTATGTTTTATAGCCGACACAAGCTTCCCCCTCTGAATAAGTTGTTAGGCATTTTACATAAATCAATCCATTATTTTGTTATCTCCTGTAAAACTATCTGTAACCCCTTGCACCCGTTCTCATCGCCCATATCACATGCCTTTTGAAAATCAGAGATTGCCTTGCCCATGTTCCCTTTTATGGCATATGGTATCCCGCGATTGAAATATGCGTTAGCAAGTTTTGGATTTATTTCAATTGCCCTGTTGTAGTCCTCAATCGCCCTATCGTATTGGCATTTATCTTCATAAGCAGTCCCACGATTGTTATATGCCTCAGCTATAATCTACTTGCCCCGAATTAAGATTTCAATGAAGCTGTACGTTTTTCTACTCCCCTTGAAAGGAGATAGATTACAAATTGGTTAAGGCTGACTCCTTCTTCCTTTGCCTTCTCCATAAGTATCCTATGAAGTGATTTGGGAGTCCTTGCAAGTATCCTGCCGCTGTACGCAGCTTCTGATGAAGGGCGCGGTATTTTTCTCCCCTCTTTTTTTGCTGTTTTTACCCACAATTCCTGAGCAATCTTTACCTGTTTTATTGCCTCATTTTCCGTCTCTCCAAAAGCTGAACATCCGGGTAGATCAGGAAGCACGGCTATAAAACCCTTATCTTCATCACTGTAGAATACTTTTATCGGATAATGCATATTATTGTCCCTCCTTAATTGTTAAATTGTGCTCTTCAATAATTTTCAAAAACTGCTTTACCTGATACGGTTTTGCCTTACCTCTGACGTTTTGGAAATTCAATATTTCCGTAATTCCTTTTTTGCTGTACACCTTATGACTTCCTTTTCCGCCTTTATACCTGAAACCAAAAATCTCTGCCAACTTGCAGATTTCATCAAATCTGATATCCTGCGGATTATTTTTTACTTTATCAAATAACTTCTCAGTTTTACTCATAGCGTATACTATCATATATGATAGCATCTGTCAATTTTAGCGGTAATGCATTAAGGAGAACGCTCAGAAATATTTTCTGGAAATTAGGAAAGAATTAAAAATAGCCTGATGGGGATCGGTAATCCTTCTGAAGAAAGTCGGTACGACTCGTTCCGAGATTCCGGACAAGCCGGAATGACAACTAAGAAAAGATTCTATTCCCTCTCTGTGCCCTCTGTGGTTTGCAGTAAATACTCCTGCAATTTCCTCAGCGCCCTGCCTCTATGGCTCAGCGCATTTTTTTCATTATCGCTCATCTCTGCAAAGGTCCTGTCATGCCCGTCAGGATAAAACACAGGGTCGTAGCCGAAGCCGTTATTGCCGCGCGGAACCCTCCCGATTTTTCCTTCAACATATCCCAAAAATGTCTTAACATTGCCGTCAGGCAGTGCAAGCGCTATACAGCATACAAACCGAGCCCCTCTTTTTTCGTCATGGACATCTTTCATTTCCTGAAGCAGCTTTTCCAAGTTTTTTTTATCATCCGAAGGCTCGCCTGCATATCTTGCGGAAAAAACCCCGGGCGCGCCGTTAAGCGCGTCAACCTCAAGCCCTGAGTCATCTGCGACTGCTGGTGTGTAATGCTTTTTTTACTTTATTTGCTTCAAACGTGTCTCCGTCTTCTATGACGTCAGGGCATTCCGGGAAATCCTGAAGGGTGAGCACGCTGACAATAAGGACTGTCCCAGAATTACCGGCCGAAGGCGGTAGATTCGGGACTGTCCCTGCAGCTCCGAGAATTTTCTGCATCTCTTCTGCTTTTTTTTTATTTCTTGTCGCCAGGATAATATTCATTGTTTTAGTTTTTAAAAAATTCTTTCTGTGTCATTCCCGCATGTAGTAAGCGGGAATCCAGATATAATGGACCAGATTTCCGTTTGCATGGAAAACTCTGGATTCCGCATCAAGTGCGGAATGACAACCAAAAAGCTAAAAATAGTTTTTCAATAACCAATTACGCGTCACGCCTGCCTGCCGGCAGGTTTTGCTGAAGATACAGATTTAAAGAAAAATTTTCTTAAAAAATCTGTGTTAATCTGTGTTAATCTGTGGCAAAATTCAGTTTTGTTTTTCTCTGTGTCCTCTGTGGTTTAATCCTTTAGTTTTAATCTTGCCGCAAGCCTTATCGCCTCAAGCATGCTTGAGGGATTTGCCTTATTCTTCCACGCTATGTCAAAGGCAGTGCCGTGGTCGGGCGAAGTCCTGATAATAGGAAGCCCGACAGTCACATTCACCCCTTTTTCAAATTCAAGCATTTTAAACGGAATCAGCCCCTGGTCGT
>JACQZD010000117.1 GCA_016207865.1 Nitrospirota bacterium | reverse complement strand
GAAGACAAAGGAAATTGCATTCACCCTCCCAATAATTATTGTCCTTTATGAGTTCATGTTTTTTGATGGAAAGATTAAAAAAAGGATTCTATATTTAATCCCGCTGCTTCTGACCATACTTATCATTCCGCTTGCATATATGGAGTCAGGCAAATCCACAGGGGACTTAATTAGCGATTTAAGCGAGACTGCAAGGCTTCAGACTGAGATGTCAAGAATGGACTATCTGTTTACACAATGCAGGGTAATAGTGACATACATTAGGCTTTTGTTTTTGCCTGTAAATCAGAATCTTGATTATGACTATCCGGTTTATCATTCGTTTCTTAATCCGAATGTGTTTCTGTCGTTTTTATTTCTTATGGTAATCTTTTGTATTGGTGTTTATCTGCTTTACCGTTCACGCATTACGCATTACCTGTCTGTGTGCAATGCACAGGCAGTCACATTACGTATCACGGCTTTTGGCATCTTATGGTTTTTCGTAACACTTTCTGTTGAGTCAAGTGTTATACCTATAGTAGATGTGATTTTTGAGCACAGGGTATATTTACCATCAATAGGAGCCATTATTGCGACAACAACGTTTATGTTTGTATTGTCTATCAAAATCAAAGATAAATTACATCATTCAAATAAAATTATTATCTCAACCCTTTCATTAAAATTATTATCTCAATCCTTTCATTAATTATAATCGTTTTTTCAGTTTCTACTTATTCAAGAAATACATTATGGCGTGATGGAATTACCTTGTGGAATGATGTAATAATGAAGAGTCCTAATAAAGCAAGAGGATATAATGAACTTGGCCGTGCTTATTTACAACATGGGGATATTAAGGAAGCTTTACAACGCTTTGAAACAACTTTGAAATTAGACCCTCAGTATGAAGATGCATACAATAATCTTGGCATTGCTTATATGTCCTTACATTCCACTGACAAAGCCATAGAATACTTCAATATGCTGCTAAAACTTAATCCTGAGCATATAGAAGGACATTTTAATTTAGGAATTATTTATATTGAAAGAGCTGATTTAGATAATGCTATTAAAGAATTTAAAACAATATTACAAATAAATCCATACCACTATCAAGCAGCACAGTTTCTTAACTACCTTTATTATAAATAAAAACAGAACAAACTCTTCTTAGTAAATTCATGCACAATGAGAGACATTGTCCCTCATTGTGCATGAAGGACTATAAAAAGCTATTATTCGCCACTAAATAGCAAATAATGGTTAAATCAATGTAGTAGTTATGGGCACGTAAGAGGGTTGTAGTTACCGTCATATACACCTACACATTTAACTGCTCCAAGTATTGTACCACCATCAAGTTTTGTATTACCAATAAGCGTTGTAGAACTTGAATCATTAGCTATTGTACGCGTAGAAGCGGTTATTACCGAATGGTCTATCTTTGTACTATAGGTGTATTGGCCGTAAATACCATAACTGTTGTTGCCTGAGACAGTAACTGTTGAATTGGTCATTACCGTAGAAGACGATGCCCAATCCACCACACCATAATTCCACGAAGCACCCGAGACATTAATTGTTACATTAGTCATTGTTGGAGAACAAAATTGGTAATTATAAATACCAGCATTATTAACCCCACCTGAAGCTGTAATTTTTACATTGGTCATTACTGGAGAAGAAAAGTTCTGATTGTAGATACCACGATTATTATCCACACCGAAGACATTAATTGTTACATTGGTCATTATTGGGGAAGCATTAGTGATATAAACACCATAAGTAATGCTCCCGCCTGAGTTAGTCACCGTTATATCGGTAATCTTTGTTGAAGCATGATCGTTATTTATTGCTATTACTACTGGGTCAGTACCTCCTCCACCTGTGCTTTCCACTGTCAGAGACCGTATTTCTGCATTTGAAGCGCCATTTACTACACCTGAATATGCACTGTTGATATTCCCTGTTATTTTTGTGACAGTCTCGCCAGATCCTTCTATATCAACGTATTCCTTCATCTGCACACTATTTGTTCCTATGTTATACACGCCCGGCATAATTTTTACTAAATAAGGATTAGTTGCTGAGGCATCTGTAATAGAATTCACAGCATTTACCGGACTGGTGAAATTTCCTCCACTCAGGGCTACCACAACTACCTTCCTGTAAAATCCTATCTTTGAGGATGTTATCGCCCCATTCTGAATATGCCCCGTCTTTACACCGCTTCCGATATTTGTATCCTGCCCGCTTGTCCCATCCGCTTCTTTAATATGCTGGGACATGACTTCATCATTATTAAGCGCAAAGGCGTTTGTCACTGCCATTGACAATAGATAAATTAAAATCAAAAATAAACTTATTCTGTTCTTTTTCATAATTTTATCCTTCATTGTTTTTAATTGTTATTAAGAGTTAAAAACATATCTGTTCCTTGGCCGCTTCAAGGCGGAACTCCAGAAAAAATACGAAGGGCTTTATTATACGGTTTCAAGACAAGCCCCTGTAAAAGTTGAGGATGGATTTTTGAAACAAAAAATTCTTTTATGAGAGGAACTGACTGACTGACTGAGCAATATTAAGGCGAGGTTAATCAAGATAAAAGCTGAGATACAATACAGAAGCATGCATCTTCTCAAGTTTTACTCCTTATAATGTTTGTTGGAAGAATAGGTATTTTTTAGCATTTTGCAAATCTATGTGTCAAGGAAAATGTCTCTGGCGGCATTGTATTGACAGGGAAATAGCAAAGGTTTAATCTAAACTGTGTTTAACCTCGCTTTAAAATCAATGGCATTTAACAGACAGAAGGCATTTTATTTTATTAATGTTTTTCTCGTTTTGTCCATATTTTTTTCAGGTCCCATGAAGTTCATTCCTCTAAGTGCAGGGTATGACAGTAGACGCGGGGGCTCTCCGGCAAGTTTAATCCTTGTCGGCACAGTCACAGGTCCTAAAAACCTGAGTTATGCAATATTTGAGGATAAGTCACAGTCCGGCTTTGCAGGGCAGGAGGTCTTTGCTTATGGAAAGAATGTCTATAATTATGGTATCTTGTCAAGGATAGAAAAAGGCTGGGTTGAATTAAAACAGGGCGCAAATACCTACAAAATACCCGTCACCGAGATACGAATAACCGAGATGGAATCAAAGACTCCGGGCGCATTTGCTCAAAAAGTTGGAGAAAAAGAATATATACTGGACCAGAAGAGAATTCAGGAGGCGTTAAATACCCCTGAGCAGATACTGACTGACGCAAGGCTCCTGCCGAACATACGCGACGGCAGGCAGGAAGGATTTACTATGTCAGAGGTAAAGACAGGCGGCTTGTATGACAGCCTTGGCCTTAGGAACGGCGATGTCTTGCTGAAGGTTAACAGACTTGAAATATCAAGCCCGGACGCTGCAATGCAGGCCATGTCTGCCTTAAAAGGAATGGACCGGGTCCATCTTGATGTAATAAGAAACGGCAGCAGGATGACAATGACTTATCAGGTGAAATGAAAATGAAAACCGTTAATCGTTATTCGTTATTCGTAATTTGTTGTATGCTGTTCACTGTTCACTGTTCACTGTTTACTGCTGTTTATGCTGAAAGTCCTTCTCAGCAAAAAATCACCTTTAACTTTGTTGAGGTTGAAATCCCTGCTGTAATTAAATTCATCAGCGATATTACGGACAAAAATTTCATCTTTGATGAACGGGTGAAAGGCAAGGTTACAATCATTGCCCCCACAAGGCTTACGGTTGAGGAATCCTTCATGCTCTTTACGTCAATACTTGAGCTGAAGGGCTTTACCGTTGTGCCGTCAGGGACCAAGGCTTACAAGATTATCCCTGTCTCTGCGGCAAAACAGTCAGGAGGGCTTTATAAAGATGAAAAAACCCCTGTCAATGAGTCATACATAACAAGGCTTCTGCCGGTTGAATACATCAAGGCAGAGGATGCCGTGAGGTTTATCCAGCCTATGGTCTCAAGGGACGGGCACATATCTTCATTCGGACCCGGCAACTATATTCTCATTGTTGATTCCGCCCTTAACATTGAGAAAATCCTCTCTATCCTTAAAAATATTGACCAGCCGCAGGTAAAGGAAAAATCCGTAAAGATAAATGTATATTCGCTTGAAAATGCAGACGCCACAGAGCTTTCAAAGGTACTGGAGGGCATACTGAAATCAGCCCAGTCGTCAAAGGGAGGCACTGCGCTTTTTGAGGCAATGGGCGGCATCAGCATCACGGCTGACAAGGCGACGAATTCCCTGATTATCGTTGCGTCTCAGAATGACTACCAGAATATTAGTGAGGTGATAAAATCCCTTGACAAGAGAAGGCGGCAGGTCTTTGTTGAGGCAATGATTATTGAGGCGTCCATTGATAAGCTTAAAGAACTCGGGACAAGGTGGAGGGCGGCGGCAAGGCACAACGGAGAGCCTGTTGCCATAGGCGGTGTCGGCAACATGGATTCAACCGCGCTTATGTCAGTGCTTAACGGGCTTACAGGATTTACAATGGGAGGGATAGGGAACTTTCTTAATGTGCCTATAACTACAATCAGCTCTGCCGGCACTGCTACTACGTCTACTCTTTCGGTGCCGGGTTTTGCGGCGCTTTTCAGCCTGAGCGATTTTAAGGACGCCGTGAATGTCCTTTCAACGCCCCAGATACTCACCTCTGACAATGAAGAGGCAGAGATTGTTGTGGGTGAGAATGTCCCGTTTATATCAAAGCGGGAGCGCGACATAACCACTACCAACACCGTGTTAAGCTCCATTGATAGAAAGGATGTCGGCATAACGCTCAAGATTACGCCCCAGATAACAGAAGGCGATTATGTAAAGCTTAATATGTATCAGGAAATATCCTCGGTCAAGGAGGGAACGGAAAGCATAGTGACCACTGTGGGACCGACAACCACCAAGCGCTCAACAAAAACAGCAGTTGTTGTCAAGGATGCGCAGACTGTGGTCATCGGAGGGCTTATACAGGAAAAAGATGAAGAAACCGTTGCCAAAACTCCACTGCTTGGAGATATTCCGCTTTTGGGCTGGCTTTTTAAATACAAGACAATGGCAAAGAAAAAAACCAACCTCCTTGTATTTCTAACGCCGCACATTGTCAAGGAATCAGAACAGCTTTCAAAAATAACAAAGGAAAAGCACAAGGCATTTGCAATGGATGAAAAGCTATATATTGAGGGCGAGCTTTTGGTCAAGTTCAAAGACGGAGTCACAGAGGAGCGTATAAAAGAAATTATTGCCCAAAAGGGCGCATCAGTCATAAAGTTCATCAGTAACATTAAAGTCTATCACCTGAAACTAAGACCCGAACAAACAGTTGTTTATAAAAAACCTGAAGATAGTGCTTCTACCTATTGTATCTCCCCCCCTTGTGTTGTAGAGTGGCAGGAAGTAATGCCCGGACAAGGCGTAGAAGATGCGATAACTGAATTTTCATCCATGCCCGAGGTCCAGTATGCAGAGCCTAACTACAAGGTCAGGATTCAGGGCGATATGCCGTTTCCCGAAGCCCCCAAGCCCTCACCTGAGAAATCATCAAATAGTGATAAGCCGCGCATGTACGGCGGCCCCCTGCATCAATCTTTAAGCGGGTTGGACAGAAGATAATCCGAGGGGTTTTCAATTTTGGCTATGGAAACCATAAATAACATAAAAGATGAGGACATAGAGCCTGCCCTGCTTAAAGACCTTCCGCTTTCATTTGTAAAAGGCAATGTCTTTTTGCCATTGCGCAGTCAGGGCGGGGAACTGCTTGCCGCAGTTGCCGACAATCAGGGCGTATTGGCGCTCATGGATGTGGCCAGGACGCATAACCTTAAACCAAGACCTGTTCAAGCTCCCAAGGGCGTAATACTGGACGCCATAAACCGCATTTACAGCCGCACCAGCAGTGTCAGCGATGTGATGGGCGAGATTAATGGAGAAGACCTGTCAATGATTGCCACTGAATTTGAGTCCCCCAAAGACCTTATGGAGCTTACTGAAGAGGCGCCGATTATCAGGCTTTTGAATGCGCTTTTAATGGAAGCTGTGAAGGAAAGGGCCAGCGACATACACATAGAGCCTTATGAGAACGGGCTTGATGTCAGACTAAGGGTTGACGGGGTTTTACGGAAGGTGCTCACACCGCCCAAGATTATTCAGGACGCCTTTATATCCAGGATAAAAATACTCGCGGGGCTTGACATAGCTGAAAAGCGCCTGCCTCAGGACGGCAGGATACGACTGCTTGTCGGAGGCAAGGATATTGACATAAGGGTCTCAATAGTGCCGACTTCAATGGGCGAAAGGGCGGTGCTCAGACTGCTTGACAGGCAGATGGGCGTCTTAAGCCTTGAGATGATAGGTCTTGAAGGCGCTACGCTGAATACATTCAGGAAT
The DNA here is from genome assembly GCA_016207865.1 of Nitrospirota bacterium. GTDB lineage: Bacteria > Nitrospirota > Thermodesulfovibrionia > UBA6902 > DSMQ01 > JACRGX01. The sequence continues at coordinate 1,805 of JACQZD010000117.1, read as the reverse complement.
TTTTTATCCCGGACCAGCGGGATAATACTTGTTACAGGACCGACGGGTTCGGGAAAGACAACCACACTTTATTCCTCTCTACTCAGGCTTAATACAGAAGAGAGAAATATCATTACAGTGGAAGACCCGGTTGAATATCAACTTAAGGGCATAGGGCAGATTCACGTAAACCCGAAAATCGGGCTTACCTTTGCATCAGGGCTGAGGGCCATTTTAAGGCAGGACCCTGATGTGATGATGGTCGGAGAGATACGTGATGTTGAGACTGCGGAGATTGCAGTGCATGCCTCGCTTACCGGGCATCTTGTCTTAAGCACCCTGCACACAAACGACGCGCCCGGCGCACTTACAAGGCTCATTGACATGGGCATAGAGCCTTTTTTGGTCGCATCGTCGCTGATAGGAGTCCTGGCGCAGAGGCTTGTAAGGGTAATATGCCCGCACTGCAAAGAGGCGTACGAACCATCAGAGGCAGAGCGTTCAACCCTCAACCTTCATCCTTCAACCTTCATCCTTCATAAAGGAAAAGGCTGTGATAAATGTCTCGGCAAGGGGTATCTCGGCAGGACCGGGCTGTTTGAGCTTCTGGAAATTACACCTGAGATACGGGCCATGATTGTGGAAAGAAAAGATGCTCAGGGCATCAGGGCCTCAGCCATCGGGCAGGGCTTTAAGACCTTGCGTGATGACGGCATGAAAAAGGTTTTAAGCGGGATTACGACATTAGAAGAAGTCCTGAGGGTAACGCAAAAGGAAAGCTAAAATTAAACAGTGTCTGTGAACAGTGTCAGTAATTTAGAGCCTATTGAAGAACTATTTGGTCGTCATTCCCGTGAAAACGGGAATCCAGTCTTTTCTATATGGTCTGGATACCCGCCTTCGCGGGTATGACAATTTTTTTAATAAGAATGGACTTTTTCAACAGCCTGTTTATTTTTGACTGACACTATCTTTAACGCTAGCTATGCCTATCTTTAAATACACCGGCTACAACGAAAGCGGTTCAGAGATTGAAGGGACTCTGGAGGCTGACAGCCCTAAGAGCGCTGCTGTTAAGGTAAGGGCCTCAGGGCTTTTCCCAAAAGAGATTATCAGGGCAGAAGCCTTTAAAAAATCATGGCGGTCTGGTATGATGCGTAAAAATCCTGCCGCCATGCTTCCTGAAATCACAAGAAACCTATGCACTTTGCTGTCCTCAGAGGTCCCTGTGATAGAGGCCATCAGCGCCTCAGCCTCAGAGCAGAGGGGTGAATGGAAAGATATTCTCATAGACATAAAAGAAAGGCTGTCAGCCGGCGCATCGCTTGCAAGGGCCCTGCAGGCATACCCTTTAATTTTTCCTGAATTTTATACAGGCATGGTCTCTGCCGGAGAAAACAGCGGAAGGCTGGCTGAGGTGCTGACAAAATTAGCAGACTTTCTTGAGGCGCAGGAGTCCATAAAAAACAAGCTGAGAAACGCGCTGGTATATCCTGTATTCATGATATTCGTAAGTTTTTTTGTGCTCTCATTTCTTTTTACATTTGTCATACCGAAGATAACAAAGATATTTGAAGACACTCAGGCGGCTCTGCCTTTTATTACGCAGATTTTAATGATGGTCAGTGCTGTATTCCAAAAATTCTGGTGGCTCATAGCTCTGTTTGCAGCAGGAGCGGCAGTTTTTTATAAGAGGCTTAGAGAAACAAAACAAGAGCAGATAGACGCATTACTGCTTAAGGCTCCGCTTGGAATATTACAGAGCCTTTACATCTCGCGTTTTGCATTGACCATGTCGTTCCTTCTTTCAGGAGGGCTTCCCATAC
>JACQZD010000116.1 GCA_016207865.1 Nitrospirota bacterium | reverse complement strand
GTTTTAGCCTGCCTTATACTATTGATCTTCCCTGTGGCAAGACCACGGGGAATACACTCGCTATCCATTTATCTCCGAATATGTTATAATTACTGTAACCCCCCAGCATTCAGGGGGGATTTTATTTTTAAAGGGAATTATGACTCAAAGAAAAAATTATAGCGCGAAGATGGATTTGGTAAAGCAGCAGAGAATATCCTCCGGACTGGTTTCTGAGCGTTTTCCGGGGGTTTCGGTCATCATTATACAAATGACATATTTCAGAAAAGGATTGAATCCTGTACTTATGGTGCGCACTGTCACTATCCTGCCCGGCACTCATGCTTATTTCAACATGGCCTGCATGATAAGCGGCTGCACCGGCGGGGGCTTTGATTTAACGCCTGTTATTACGGAAATGGTTAAAAAACATCAGAAACTGAAAAAGGGAAACCTTGTCTGCAACGGAAAAATTGCTGATCTGAAATCCGATCATGCAAACATCAGCTATGAAGTAAATATAACATTCAATAGGAAAAAATCTTAAAACAAATCTTTGAGCTTTAACCTTGATTTGGCCTTTGAGCTTTGTAATTTGACATTCAATAGATACAATACCTGTAAAGGCAAATCTTATCTCTGTAGTTAATCAAGCCCTATGGTTTAATCAGGTTTATGCGTTTCTTTTGAATCGCTGCGCCTTCTGTCTCTTTTTCAATGCCTCTCTGCGTTTTCTTTTTTCCTTTACTGAAGGTTTTTCATAAAAACTTCGCTGCTTGACCTCCTTAAACAATCCGTCCTTCTGAATCTGGCGTTTAAGTAATTTCAGCGCTTTCTCAATATCATTTCCAAAGACCTTTATATCCAAATTAGTTTATCTCCGTCCTCTTCCCTGTCCTCTTTTGCCCCCGCCAAAACCGCCTTTCCCGCCTCCAAAACCGCCTCTGCCTCCGCCTCCGCCTCCGAAACTGCGTCTTTCCCTCGGAGCCTGCGGTCTTGCCTCGGCAACAGAAACAGCTCTTTCCATGAACATTGTACCGTTCAGCTCGGCAATTGCTTTACCGGCGTCTGCCTCTGATGTCATCTCAACAAAACCAAACCCCTTGGGATTTCCGGTCTGCGCATCAGTTATTATTTTTACAGATTCCACCTCTCCGATCCTTGCAAAGAGCTCCTTGACATCCTCCTCAGTCGCCTTGAATGAAATGTTGCCTACGTAAAGCTTTTTTCCCATATGCCGTCTCCTTTTGTTTTTTCAACATCGTTGAATAAAAAACCTCAGGGCTTTCAAAGTCTCTGAGGTTTCTAAAACTCTAAAAGTTTAAAGATAAGTATAGCCTATTAATATGGATTTGTAAACAAATCAATTGCACCGCCGCGGTTGGTGGCATTTTCCGGACAAATAGGTTAATATAGTAAAAGCCGCAGCTAATCAGCCTCCGGTCAGCACTTCATTATTAAAGAGCTGCCAGAATTATGTGGCAGACAGCAACGGACTATACTTTCTCTGTATAAAAGCGAGGTCTTATGAAACGGGAAGATTTAAGGAATATTGCGATCATAGCCCATGTGGACCATGGCAAGACAACCCTTGTGGACTGGATGTTAAGGCAGGCAGGGATTTTCCGCGCCAATGAAAAGGTGCAGGACAGGGTCATGGATAATATTGACCTGGAGCAGGAAAGGGGAATTACCATAATGGCAAAAAATACTGCCGTTGAATATAACGGGGTAAAAATAAACATTGTTGATACGCCCGGACACGCCGATTTCGGCGGCGAGGTTGAACGGACCATGAAGATGGTGGACGGCGTGCTCCTGCTGGTTGACGCCTCCGAAGGCCCTTTGCCTCAGACAAGGTTTGTCCTCAGAAAGGCGCTTGAGCTTAAACTGCCTCCAATACTTGTCATTAACAAAATTGACCGGCCTGACGCAAGGATTAAGGAGGTAATAAACGAGGTCTATGACCTGTTCATTGATATTGATGCAACCGAAGAACAGCTTGAGTTCCCGATTGTTTACACAAATGCCAAAAAAGGCATATCAAAACTTAACATAGATGATGAAGCCGGCGACTTAAGGCATTTATTTAACCTCATCCTTAAAACAATCCCCGCGCCCGAGGGCAATAAGGACGACACACTCCAATTGCTTGTCACAAACATTGATTACAACGATTATGTAGGCAGGCTTGCCATAGGCAGGATATTTTCAGGGACTGTAAAGATCGGCGATTCCGTAGCAGTTATAAACAGCGATGCAAATGCCGTAACAACAAAGATTACTTCCATTTATACATTTCAGGGGCTTGAACGGAATGAGGTAAAGGAGGCCTCTGCCGGCGACATCGTCTGTCTTGCAGGCATTGAGGGAATAAATATAGGCGACACGGTTACGGATATAGAAAACCCTATGCCCCTGCCGAGGATAACTGTTGATGAACCGACCATTTCTATGGTTTTTTCAGTCAATACCTCCCCGTTTTCCGGGAAGGAAGGACGGTATGTAACATCAAGGAATCTGAGGGACCGGCTTGAAAAAGAGCTTCTTTACAATGTTTCCATAAAGGTGGATTTTACCGATACGGATTCATTTAAGGTAATGGGGCGCGGCGAGCTGCAGCTTGCAATCCTTATAGAGATGATGAGGCGCGAAGGCTATGAGCTTTCGGTATCAATGCCTGAAACAATAACGAAGACCATTAACAGCGCCCTGCACGAACCCATGGAGCTTCTCGTTATTGACGTGCCTGAAGAATTCGTGGGAGTGGTAACTCAGCAGATAGGTATGAGAAAAGGCAGGATGCAAAAAATGCAGAACAACGGGCACGGAAGGGTGCGGCTTGAGTTCAGGATTCCCTCCAGAGGACTGATTGGATTCAGGACGCAGTTTTTGACAGACACCAGAGGCACCGGACTGCTTAATCACCTGTTTGACGGGTATGAGCCGTGGCACGGAATCATTTCCAAAAGACAGACCGGAGCGCTTGTTGCGGACCGGCAGGGCAAATCAACCACATATGCGCTGTTTCACCTTCAGCCGAGGGGAATACTCTTTATAAAAGAAAACACGCCTGTCTATGAAGGAATGGTCATCGGTGAAAATTCAAGGGAAAATGATTTGGACGTCAATGTGATAAAGGAAAAGAAACAGACAAACATGCGCTCCTCAAACGCGGATGAAGCGCTGCATTTAATACCGCCCAGGATGCTCAGCCTGGAACAGTCCATAGAATTCATTAAGGAAGATGAACTGGTTGAGGTCACTCCACAGTCCATAAGGATAAGGAAGAAAATCCTTGAGGCAGGCAAAAGACTGAGGCAGAAACCCGGACAGCAGGACTAATCAGCAATAATAGGTATTCCTGAGATCGCTTACAAATTGCTGATAACTGTGAGGTGTAGCCATAACCTCTACCCCCATGCCGTTGCTGTCGTGATATTCATACTCGTAGAAGGCGTCTGATTTTATGGTCCTTCTGACTTTTACGGGAATTTTCAAGACTTCCTCCGAAGGAAGGATAACCGCAATGTCAATTTCCGTCCCTACGGGGAAAGACAGTTTTGTGCCTATGAACATGCCGCTTTCTGAAATATTGGTCACAACTCCGGGATAAATCATATTGCCGAGCAGAAACTTTACCTGTACTCTTGAAGGAAGCGGTATTCTTTCATAAGTTCGTCTTTCCATATATTTATTATATAATATTCATCGCTAAAATATAAATAATACCTTAAAAATTTTTATCACATTATGCGGCGAATGTCAACATTAAAAAATTATTTTTTATATTTTTTCGGCGCTTTTTCTACCCCTCTTTACTTTAAAACCTGCTTGCATATTTTTTAAGGAGAGCAGGAGCGCTGCTTTATTTACTTGCCGCGCTCATTGCCTTTTCAAGGATATATGTCGGAGTGCACTATCCGTCTGACGTGATTGCCGGCGCCCTGCTTGGAATTTCAGTCTTCTTTGCCGTGCTGGCTCTGTTTAACTGGGCCAAAAAGAATATCAAGGCAGATAAATTCAAGGTCGTCTTTGTATTAACAATTATTACATTTACATTTTTGCGGTTTCTTTATATCCGCGCAGGTTTATTGGACCTCAGCACTGACGAGGCGCATTACTGGGAATGGAGCAGGAGGCTGGACCTCAGCTATTATTCAAAAGGTCCCATGATCGCTTATCTCATTGCATTCACAACATGGCTTATGGGCGACACGGTTTTGGGAATAAGATGTTTTGCCCCGGTATTCCTGGCCCTCGGCTCAATTTTGATTTACAAACTTGCAAAAGAGATATTCAACAGTAAAATCGCAGCGGCGGCGGCAATTGCATTTCAATTAACGCCTCTTTACTCCGCGTACGGAGTCGTGATGACCATTGACTCGCCGTTTATTTTTTTCTGGGCGTTGGCATTGTATTTATTCTGGAAAGCAGTGAACAACCAGAAGTCAGAAGTCAGAATTATAGAGCCTCATCCCCTTTCGCCCCCCTTTGACAAAGGGGGGCGGGGGGGATTGTTACGCATTACGCATCACACATCACTGTCTTACTGGCTTCTCCTCGGCATAACCATCGGTCTCGGCTTGTTAACAAAATATACAATGGCGTTTTTCTATGTCTGTGCGTTTTTATTTGTTGTTTTTTCAAAAGAACACCGGCGCTGGCTTGAAAAGAAAGAGCCTTATATCTGCCTTGCAGTAAGTCTTGCCGTATTCAGCCCTGTGATTATCTGGAATGCGGGGCAGGACTGGGTTACGCTAAAACACACTGCAGGCCAGGCACACATTTCAGAGGGGGTAAGAATTTCTTTCAAGAATTTCTTTGAATTCTTAGGCTCTCAGATTGGTGTGTTGACGCCCCTGCTGTTTGCCGCCGTGCTTTACGGAGCAGTAAAAAATATAGTTGCAAGTTGCAAGCCGCAAGCTGTAAGTGAAACTTTAAATCCCCCCTCACCCCCCTTTGACAAAGGGGGGACGGGGGGATTTTTACGCATAACGCATAACGCGTCACTGTTTTTATTCTGTTTCTGGGCTCCGGCGCTCGGGTTTTTCATTTTAAAAAGCCTTCAGGCAAAAGTTCAGGCCAACTGGGCCTTGCCTGCATATATCACCGCATTCATAGCTTCCTCAGGTTTTTTCCTGTACAGTGACGCCGTAAAGAAAAGCACAAAAGTTTTTTTAAGCATTTCAATAATTATGGCTTTTGGTCTTACATTAATTT
>JACQZD010000115.1:4089-7229 GCA_016207865.1 Nitrospirota bacterium | reverse complement strand
TCCAATAAATATGCTATACTATTTTTGTGAAATCAACAGTATATATTGAAACCAGTGTTATCAGTTATCTCACTGCAAAACCGAGCAGGGACTTGATTGTTGCTGCACATCAGCAGATTACAAATGAATGGTGGGGAAATGCATTGTCCCATTATGAGGCGTTCGTTTCGCCAATCGTGTTGGAGGAAATTTCAAGAGGAGATGCTGATGCCATTCAATCACGGCTTGGGAAGGTATCGGCTTTTCCGGTTTTAGAAGTTTTACCGGAGATACGTAATCTTGCGGATACCTACTTCTCAACGCTCGCAATTCCTGAAAAAGCACGGGCCGATGCTTATCATCTTGCTATAGCATCATGGCATGGAATAGATTTTTTAGTGTCATGGAACTGCACGCATATTGTCAATGGCCGCATTAAGCTTTTGATTGAGGAAATTAACGCAAGGCAGGGAATCAGGACGCCAATAATTTGCACCCCTGAAGAACTTATGGAGGGATAACATGGAACAAGAACCAATCTTAAAAGAAATCCGTAGAGTCAGGCATGAAATTGAAGCAGAGTGTCAAAATGATCCGCAAAAATACTACGAGCATATTCAACAGGTACAGAAACAATACAGCAATCGGTTAGTTCGTTTCAAGCCGAAACCTGCATTAAAATTAGCAAAAGTTGAATAAAAAAGGCTTAACTACAAACAAGGATTGCGGAGAAATCCATACTGATTGTAGCCTTAATGAAAAGCCTGGATGTTCCAGACCCCGAAATCGAAAAGATTTGGGCCGTGGAAGCAGAGAAAAGACTGAAAGCCTATAAAGCCGGGAAATTAAAAACTGTTTCGTTTAAAGATATGTTTGCAAAAAAATAATAATAGTTATTCTCGCATTTGCACATTTACACAGAAAACCTAACTATTGGGTTGATAGATTAATGTAATTACCAATATATTAAATGCGGGGAGGTTTATTTCCCGGTAAGCCCTCGGCTCTTCCAAAGAAGATATATCGCGGGATAAATCAGGAGCTCAAGTATTGCGGATGTGACAACCCCTCCCACCATCGGAGCTGCTATGCGCTTCATTACATCGGCGCCTGTGCCGTTGCTGAACATGATGGGCACAAGCCCTGCAAGTATGACGCTCACCGTCATGATTTTGGGGCGAATCCTCTTTACAGCGCCGTGCATTATCGCCTCTTTAAGGTCGGAAACATTCCTCATCATTCCCTTGCGCCTTGATTCTTCATAAGCAAGGTCCAGGTACAGGAGCATGATAACGCCGGTTTCTGCGTCAAGCCCTGCAAGCGCAATTATGCCGACCCATACTGCAATGGATAAATTGTAATTAAGCAGATAAAGCAGCCAGAAAGAGCCTATCAGGGAAAAAGGCACTGCCAGAAGCACTATCATTGTCTTGACTGTTGACTTTGTGTTGATGTAAATAAGCACGAGGATAATCAAAAATGTAAGAGGAATTACAAGCTTCAGCCTTTCCTGCGTCTTTTGGAGATACTCATACTCCCCGCTCCACTGAATCCTGTAGCCCTCAGGTATCTTTACACTTGATGCGACCTTTGCCTTTGCCTCATTGACGTATCCACCGATGTCCCTGCCTGAGAAATCCACATAAACGTATGCCGCAAGAAGCCCTTGTTCGCTTTTTATCTGCGTGGGTCCCTTTAATATTTTAACGTCCGCAAGCTGGCCAAGCGGTATCTGCGCGCCTCCAGTCATTGAAGGCACCAGAATGCGTTTTATCTTTTCAATGTCATTTCTAAGCTCCCGCGCATAACGCACATTCACCGGATACCTCTCCCTTCCCTCCACCGTAACTGTCAGGTTCATGCCTCCCATTGCGCTTGCAATCACATTCTGAATGTCCTCAATCGTAAAGCCATACCGCGCCGCCTCATCCCGTTTTATGGCAACATCAAGGAAATATCCCGTATTGACCCGCTCAGCATATGCGCTCCTTGTACCCTTGACGCCTTTAATTGCATCTTCAATTTCCAGCCCCAATTTTTCAACAACTTCAAGCTTGGGCCCCATTACCTTTACGCCCACAGGCGTCCTTATGCCTGTGGCAAGCATATCAATGCGCGCCTTTATGGGCATGGTGAAAGAATTTGCAACTCCCGGGATGCTCAGGGCCTCATTCATTTCGTTTTTAAGTGATTCAATATCCACGCCCGCCCGCCATTCTTTTTCAGGCTTTAAATTTATAATCGTCTCAAACATCTCAAGCGGGGCCGGGTCAGTGGCTGTCTCTGCCCTGCCTGCCTTGCCGAACACCTGTGAAACCTCCGGCACCTTCATAATGAGCTTGTCCTGAAGCTGAAGGAGATTTGAGACCTCGGTTATTGACGCGCCGGGCGCTGTCACAGGCATATAAAAAAGCGTGCCTTCATTAAGAGGGGGCATAAATTCAGAGCCTAACTTTGAATACGGAAAAACCGTCAGCGCAATAAGTATTAGCGCCAATATTATTACAAGCTTGTTAAATTTCAATGAAAGTTTCGCAAACGGCTCATATATGCGGCGCAGGATGACGCTTGAAGGATTTCTATCCACATGCCGTATCTTTCCCCTTATGAACAGGGTCATAAGGACAGGCGTCTGGGTAATTGCATGGAATGAAGCAAAGAACATTGAAAAGGTCGTCGTGTAGGCCAGCGGTTTAAAAAGCCTTCCCGACTGTCCCTGAAGCGTAAATATCGGCAGGAATCCGACTGTGATTACAAGGAGCGAGAAAAACAATGAAGGCCCGACTTCCTTAGCCGCTTCAATAATAGTATCTGCTTTTTCTTTTATTGAACCTTTTGAAACGTTTAAACTCTCCCATTCTTCCAATTTTTTATGCGCATTCTCAACCATGATGATTGAGGCGTCTACCATAGCGCCGATTGCAATTGCAATGCCGCCCAGACTCATGATGTTTGAAGTAACGTTGAGATAATACATGCAGATAAATGAAATTATTATGGCTATCGGCAGTGTAAGGATTACAACAAGCGCGCTCGGGAGGTGGAATAAAAATACAAGGCACACGGCGCTCACAGCAACGGAAAGTTTTATAATCTCATCTTTAAGCGTGTCTATGGACCTGTAAATCAAATCCGAGCGGTCATATGTTGTGATAATCTTC
>JACQZD010000115.1:0-4019 GCA_016207865.1 Nitrospirota bacterium | reverse complement strand
TGTCATTTTTTATCCGTTCCTTCACCCTTGATATTACATTGAGCACATTCTCTCCAAACCTGACAACCACAATCCCGCCAGCCACCTCGCCCCTGCCGTCAAGGTCTGCAAGCCCCCTGCGGATTTCAGGACCGAGCTGGACATTTGCCACATCCCTGAGAAGCACAGGCGTGCCCCTCATATCCGTTGCAACAACTATCTTTTCAAGGTCGCTTACATTTTTTACATAGCCCCTGCCCCTTATCATGTATTCAATGCCTGAAAATTCTATGACCCGGCCCTCAACATCCTTATTGCCTTTGCGCACTGACTCCATGACTTTCATTATGGGTATGTTGTAAGCAAGCAGGCGCGCGGGGTCCACCGTTACCTGGTACTGCCTGACAAAACCGCCGAGGCTCGCCACTTGAGATACGCCGGGGACGCTTTCAAGCGCAAGTTTGATGTTCCAGTCCTGCGCAGACCTTAACTCCGAAAGGTCGTACCTGCCTTCTTCATCAACAACCGCATAACTGAAGCCCCATCCGACGCTTGTGGCATCAGGGCCGAGCACAGGATTAACGTCAGCAGGTAGTTTGTTTTTTACTGATTGCAGATACTCAAGCACCCTGGCCCTGCCCCAGTAGATGTCCGTTCCTTCATCAAAGATTATATAGATAAAGGAACTCCCGAGAAATGAAAATCCGCGCACCGCCTGAACCCTCGGTGCGGCAAGGAGAGTTGATATTATAGGGTAGGTAATCTGATCTTCAACCAGGTCCGGGCTCCGCCCCTCCCATGCAGTGTAAATGATGACCTGAGTGTCGCTCAGGTCGGGGATAGCGTCAAGCGGGATTTTTTCTATGGCCCAGTAGCCCCATACGCACAGAAAAATCACCAGTAAAAAAACGAGGGATTTATTCCGCGCGCTGTATTCAATTATTTTGGCTATCATTTTTTATAAATGATTACTGATAATATTTGTATCCTGTATCTTCTATAACGGCATATATGCCTTCAAAACTTTAAGAATACAACGCTGATTATTATCTGTCATGCTGCAAAAAGTTATAAGTATTTGCCCTAACCTCAAAAAAATGGCAGCATGACTTTAAGGTGTTGCCTTAATGTTCCTCAGACATATATGCCGTTATCCTGCATCTTTTTCAGTGCTTATGCCCCAGCGGCTTCACACCCTTTAACTGCGCCTCAGAATCAATCAGGAAATTGGCTGACACTGCAATCTTCTCTCCTTTTTTAAGTCCTGCAATTACTTCCCTCAGGCCCTCAGCCCTTATGCCGAGCAGGACCTCCCTCGGCTCAAAATAGCCGTCGCCCTTGTCAACATAAACCACCTGCCTGGTCCCTGTGTCAATCACGGCATCATCAGGAACGGCAAGTCTTCTGCCTAATCCTATCTTTATCTCAATGCCGGTAAACATCTGCGGCATAAGCTGTGCTCCTGTGTTTGGTATTGAAAACCTGACTTTAGCGGTTCTTGTCTCTGCCGAAAGCAAGGGATATATATAGTCAATCTTTGATGAAAACTCCCTGCCCGGCAGATAACTCAGCGCAATCCTTGATGCATCTCCGGGCTTTACAAAAGGCAGTTCATATTCATAGATATCCGCAATTATCCATAGATTTGAAAGGTCGGCTATTTTAAACAGCGGCTCTCCGGCCTTTACCATCATTCCCTCAAATGCCGTCTTTTCACTGACATATCCTTCTACCGGACTGTAAATAATTAGCGCCTTTACCGGTCTGCCGAGTTTTTCAATCTCCTCTATCTGCTTATCGCTGATATCCCATACATAAAGCCTTTTCCTTGCCGCATTGAGAAGGGAAACAGCGCTCTCCTCAAGCGCAGTGCCTGACTGCTTTTGCCTCCATTTATATGCAATGAGATATTCCTCCTGAGTTGAGATAAGCTCGTGGCTGTAAATGCTTAAAAGCGGCTCTCCCTTTTTAACGTACCTGCCTGTATAGTTTACAAAAAGATTTTCAATCCATCCTTCAATATGCGTGGTTATGGTTGTTATTCTTCTTTCATCGTATTCCACACGGCCGACGGTCCGGATGATTTTCTGAAGAGGCTGAAAATCAACCACAGCCGTCTTTACGCCAATCATCTGCTGTTTTTCAGGGGATATTTCAACCAGCGGGGTCTCTTCCGCCTCTTCGGTCTGCGTCTGGAGCTCTTCCTTTGCCTCTTCATGCGCAGTGTGTGAAGCAGGCGGAGGAACTGTCTTTTGTTTATAAAAATATATTCCTGCGGCAGCTATGCCTGAAATAATAATGATGATTATGAGGGCGATAATATTTTTTTTCATTTCTGAATCTCCTTAAACCCTTGCCCGACCAAAGCCTCAATCCTTGCAATTGCCTTTTCTTTCTCAACTATCTGGCTATGGTACTGGAGTTTACTGTCAAGAAGCGTATTTAAGTTTTTAAGCAGTGCAATCATCTCAACCTTGCCTGCGGCGTATTCCGCCATAGAAGCTTTTAATGCCATTTCCGCCTGAGGGATAAGACCGTCTTTATAAAGTCCTGTCAGGGTTTCCGCCGTCTTTGCCATAAGAAAATTATCCTTCAACTCAAAGGAAATTGCCTGCTTTTTTTCTTCGTATTCATGTCTTGCCTGCAAAAGGGCTGATTTCTGCTCAAGCACTGCCAGGCCCTGCTTTTTTTTATAGAATAACGGAATGTTTATTCCAACGCCGAGGCTCCACATATCCTCAAACGGGTCCTTCCGTTTAGAAACGCTTGCCGTAAGATTAAAATCAGGATAGTACTCTTTCTTAGCCATTTCAACCTTTGCCTCGCCGGCCTTTATCATCTTTCCCCTCACTGTCAGCTCCTGTGAATTATTTAATGCCTTTCCCTGAAGCTCTTCAAATGAGTAAGCAAATGCAGTTTGTTTTATATCAGACGGTTTTCCAAGCGGGGTATCAATGTTCCGGCCTAATATCATGTTAATCTCCGCCTCACCGCTTTTAAGACTTTGCCCCAGCATCTGTTCTTTTTCAATCAACATTGACTTCTCTATCTGCGCCATCAGGACTTCCTGCTGAGAAGCCATCCCGGTTGAATATCTTGAAAGCGCAGAGGATTCAATCTTCTCCAGCACCCCGCGTTTTTCATTCAGGATCTCCAGAGACTTATGGTTAAAGTACAGGTCATAATAGGCGGTTTTTACCTTTGATGCCACCCGGAGTTTTACATTATTGTAATTTGCCTCAAAACCTTCGGCGTCACGCCGAGTCATTTCTTTTTTGATGCCGAGTTTGCCCGGGAATGGAAACATCTGGGTTGCGGAAAACATCCACTGTGCGCCTTCCATCTCCCCGAATGTATATCTGTCCCATCCCTCGTTCTGGTATTGAACCATAAACTCCGGGTCCGGCAGGGTTTTTGCCTGCGGGATTTTATAGGCAGAACTTTTCCATGCCTCTTTTGCCGAAAGGATTTCAGGGCTGTTTAAAAGCGCCTCGTCAATCAATGCCTGCAGGCTCAAATCTCCGGCAAACGCAATGGAGGTAAAGAGCATGAAGAAAGCAATAAGGGTCCTACAGCAAGGGGCCAGCAGCAAGGAATGAATTCTATTCCCTTGACAGGCTGTTAAAAAACTATTTTCACGCATTTGGTCGTCATTCCCGTGAAAACGGGAATCCAGTATTTTCAATACGGTCTGGATACCCGCCTTCGCGGGTATGACAATATTTTTAGTAATAATGGACTTTTTCACCTCTTGACCTTATGTATTGCGCCCATTACGCATCACGGTCTTTACCTTGCATCAATGGTAAATTTTACCGTTACAGGAGTTTTCCCGGGCATCAGAATTTTAACGGTAATATTCCAGGAGCCTGACATTGACAGATCAAGCGTTGCCTCATAAGCCTTATCTTTCAGCGCTGCTTCAGCAGCATAACTCATGGCAGGCATGCCGGGCATTGCAGGCATTGAATAATTTATCTTGACCTTTGTCTTTGCATCCGCAATCATATTATTGTCCGCATCGTTAATCTCTATTTTAA
>JACQZD010000073.1 GCA_016207865.1 Nitrospirota bacterium | reverse complement strand
TACGACCTCGGCGAGCACCTGCTTCTTGTGGTAACGGACAGGGTGTCCGCCTTTGATGTAGTGCTGCCAAACGGCATACCCGGAAAGGGAAGGGTGCTTACGCAGATTTCCATTTACTGGTTCAGGCAGATGGAAGATATCATCAAAAACCACATAGTTGCTACTGATGTCAGGGATTATCCTGAGAAATTTCATAAATATCGTGAAATGCTTGAAGGCAGGAGCATGCTTGTAAAAAAAGCAAAACCCATGCCTGTGGAGTGTATTGTCAGGGGTTATCTTTCGGGTTCCGGATGGAGGGAATACAAAGAAAAAGGCGTTGTATGCGGCATAAAGCTTCCTGCCGGGCTTGCGGAATCATCTAAACTCCCTGAGCCGGTTTTTACGCCGAGCACAAAGGCGGATGAAGGGCATGACATAAACATATCTTTTAATGAGATGAAACGCATAGTCGGAGATGAGACTGCGGAAAGATTGAGAAGCGCGAGCATTAAGATTTATTCAAAGGCAAGGGACCTGGCGGAGAAAAAAGGCATAATAATCGCCGACACAAAATTTGAATTCGGAATTTACGGCGGTGAGCTCATCCTGATAGATGAACTTCTTACGCCTGACTCATCGCGCTTCTGGTCCTTAAGAGATTATTCGCCCGGCAAAGGGCAGGACAGCTTTGACAAGCAGATTGTCAGGGACTACCTCCTGACGCTTGACTGGGATAAGACTTATCCGGGGCCTGAACTCCCTGAAGAAATTGTTTCAAAGACTGCACAGCGATATAAAGATATACTTGATATATTGGCTGTAATAACTTGATTTTAAACATTTTTAAGCAATAAATGGATAAATTTAAAAAAGCCATTTTCCCGCTTGCAGTAACGCTTGCCTATTTGTTGTTTATATTTTATTCCGGCTTTCTGAGGACAAAACCTGTTCTAATTCTATGGCTTTCAATTTCAGGCCTTATAATATTTACAGGCTTATACCGCTATCTGAGCTACATAAAAAAAGGTTTTCCTTTCTCAGGATGGAAAAGTCTTGAACTCCTTCTGCCTTTGCTTTTGCTCATTGAGACGTTCATCAGGTTTTTTAACAAGCCCTTATTGCACCTTGCTTATATCTCGTTTGTTGTTATTATTTCAGGCTACTTCCCGTTTAAAATTATTATTTCATGCATAGCGGCAATTTTTCTGCTGGGGATACCGTCTCAATGGTGGAGCAAGGGATATTTTTCTGAAGAAAGCGGGAGCTATTTTTTTATTCTGGTTACAGGCATTATCTCTTATTACATTTCATAAAAAAGACTGAAGATATCAGAAAAGGCAGTTGAAGATCTTGAAAAACTAAAGAGCAGCGCCCTGAATCTTGATGCGTCCACCGAGGGGTCGCTTTTTAACGAAGACAGGTTTTCCCACCTTGTGAAATCGGTTCTTGATACAGAAAGGGATTTAAAGGAAATGCTTCTTCTTATCAAAAAAATAATTAACACTGATGCAGTCGCACTGTTTATGCTGGAGGGGGACAGCCTTGTATTAAAGGCGTCAACAGAGGATAAATATTCAAAATCTGCATATCACGGCGAAGGGTATTTGTTAAGCGTAATAAAAGGGAAAAAATCACTGATTCAGTCAAGATTTAAATACAGCCTTTTTGACATTGAAAATACAGCATCAAAGGATGCAGGGTCTTCGCTGTGCGTGCCTGTGTTTGACGGCAATGTTTCCGTCGGAGTGCTTGAGATGGTCAGCAGTAAGGAGTCGGCATTCGGCGCGCATGAAGAGGATATTGCCGCCGGTTTTGCCGGCCAGATAGGACAGACCATTGGGAAGGCAAGGAGTTATCTTGAGGTTGAGCGTTTTGCAAAGGGGTTTAAATCACTTCATGAGGCCAGCAGGTCTTTCGGCATTTCTTTAAGGGTTGAGGAGATAGCGGAAAAACTTGTGGAGCTTGTCTTCGGGATGGTGAATTCATCGGCAGTCGGTTTTTTCATGCCTGATAAGGGAGAACTCAGGGTTGTCGCAAAAAAGGGATTTGAACCTGAGGATGAGAGCTTTTATTCAAAAGGCACTTATTTTGATTTGATTGTTAAAAACAAACACCCCCTGCATTTTTCCCATTTGGAGGGGAAGCGGGGCGTGTATCCATTCAGGATTCCTGATGCAAGGACTTTTTTGGGAATTCCCATAATGTCCTCAGGCAATGATGTGTTAGGCATACTTGCCGTTGTTTCACGCGAGGCAAATGCAATAAGCTCTTTTCACGGTCATTTCCTGAGCATTATGGCCGACCAGGCGGCGTTGTCCATGACCAATGCAAGACTTCACCATGAGGTTGAAAAACTTGCCATGACAGACGGACTCACAAGATTGTATAATCACAAACATTTTTATGAGAGGCTCGGAGATGAATTTCAGAGGTACGAAAGATTTCCGCATCCGATTTCCCTGCTGGTTATGGATATTGACTATTTCAAAAAAATAAACGATGTCCACGGGCATCCTGCCGGAGATGCGGTCCTTCTCGGACTGGCGGCGATGCTTAAAAAAACACTCAGGGGCATAGATATCATAGCAAGGTACGGCGGTGAAGAATTTGCTGCGGTGCTGTTGAATACAGAAACCCCGCGCGCCAAAAAGATAGCAGAGAGGCTGAGGGTCAAAGTCATGAATACGCCTTTTGCCGTTGATGGAAACGATTTAACAATAGCCTTAAGCATTGGGGTAGCCACATACCCGCATGATGCGGAGAACAAGGAAGACCTTATCAATAAGGCGGACCGGGCGCTTTATTATGCCAAAGAAAACGGCAGGAATCAGGTATGCCTTTGGAAGGATATTGAAGGGAAGTAGCCTGATGGAGCTGAAAGGAGCGTTATGAATAAAAATATTTCTGAGGTATCAAGGATGATTGGTAAATATTTCTTTATTGCAGCAGCTGTTTTTTTAGCTGTCAATGCGGTATCTGCCGATGTCATTACATTTGAAAAAGAATACACATGCGAGGCAAGTGAAATTGACAGCGAGGTTTCATGCAGGATAATCGCGCTGAAGCGGGTGAAAATCCTTTGTCAGTGATTTGCTTTC
>JACQZD010000156.1 GCA_016207865.1 Nitrospirota bacterium | reverse complement strand
GAATCGATATTGTTGTCATACCCGCGAAAGCGGGTATCCAGAAGTCTTTGATTTTAAAAAATACTGGATTCCCGATAAAGACCTCGGGAATGACGAATAAAGACTTTTGATTTATGAAAACAAAGTGTCCTGTATGCAAAAAAGAATCCGTTTGGGAAGGCAATTCCTTCAGGCCCTTTTGCTCTGAACGGTGCAAGCTTATTGACCTCGGAGCCTGGGCATCAGAGGAATATAAAATTGACGGAAGGCTTGAAGACGAATTAGATAAAATTCTATCTGAACCGGAAAAGGAGAAAGACCATGATTAACATAACGGTGGTAGGCGCGGCAGGAAAAATGGGAAGCCGCATCATTGCGCTTTCAAAAGACTACGCAGATATAAAACTCATCGGCGCTGTTGAGCGCAGCGGGCATAAAAATATAGGGCAGGACATCGGGGAAATTACAGGCCTTGGCAAAACAGGCATAAGCCTTGCTGATAATATCAAAAAGGTGGCAGGGGAAACCGGCGTGTGCATAGATTTCTCAAGTTCTGAGTCAACATCTTTAAACCTAAAAGCCCTGTACAGCAGCCCGGTCCCTTTGGTCATAGGCACTACAGGGCTTCCAAAGGAAATTATTGAGGGCATTAAATCATATGCAAAAAAAACGCCGTGCGTCTTTGCCCCGAATATGAGCGTGGGAGTAAACCTTCTGCTGAAAGTCCTCGGTGATATTGCACAGGTCCTCGGAGATGATTACGACATTGAGATAGTTGAGGCGCACCACAGGCTCAAGAAAGATGCGCCCTCAGGCACGGCCATGAAGATGGCGCAGGTCCTTGCGGAGTCTCTCGGCAGGAATCTGGACGAAGTCGCCGTTTATGCAAGAAAGGGCCTTATAGGAGAACGCACAAAAAAGGAAATCGGGATACAGACCATACGCTCCGGCGACATAGTCGGAGAACATACCGTGTTTTTCGGAGGGCTCGGAGAAAGGATTGAAATCACTCATAAGGCCTCCAGCAGGGATACTTTTGCAAGAGGCGCTCTTAAGGCTGCGCTCTGGGTATCAAAACAAAAACCCGGGCTGTACGATATGCAGGACGTCCTCGGCCTGAAATAACAAGCAAACATCAAGCCTCGGGTTTGATGTTTGCTTGTTATTTCTCCAGTATCTTCCGCTTGAATATCAAATCCACAATAAACGGGTCAAACTGACTTCCGGCGCCGTTCCTAAGCTCCTGCATTATGCTGCCTATCGGAAGCCTGTTCCTGTACGGCCTGTCATGCTTCATTGCATCTATCGCATCCGCTATAGAAATAATCCTTACCGGCAGGGGTATCTCCTCCCCTCTTAACCCCTCCGGATACCCGGAGCCGTCATATACCTCATGGTGATATAAAATTATCTGTGATGTTTTTTCAAGAAAAGGCACGGCGCTGACAATCCTGGCGCCAATCTCAGGGTGTTTCCTAAGCTCAATAAGCTCTTCTGCCGTCAGAGCGCCTTTCTTCCTGAGAATTGCCTCATCAACTCCTATTTTCCCGATATCATGAATAAGGGCCGCCTGGCTTAATTCATCCCGTATGTCTTTTGGCATACCGAGCGACTCAGCTATTAAAGAAGACAGCCTTGAAACATTTTCCGAATGGTCCGAGGTGTAATGGTCTTTTGCGTCAATGGCCAGTATCAAGGCTTTTACCGTACCGTCATAGCACATCATAATGTTTTCCCTGGCCCTTGCTATCTGCTCCTCCAAATATTTATTCTTATCCAGCAGGCTGTCGCGCTCTACCCTTACTGTTTCATGCGCCCGCTTTTTATGAAGCCCCCTCTCCACAACATTTAGAACATCCGTTTTATCAAAAGGTTTTATAAGATAGTCCAGGGCGCCAAGGCGCACCGCGCTTCTTGCCGATTCAATACTGGCATAAGCAGTCAGCAGAACAACTTCGGTTGCAGGATACATTTTCTTAAGCTCCTTTAATACCGCTATCCCGTCCATATCCGGCATCTTTACATCAAGCACCACCAGATCTGCAGGAGTATGAGCCATAAAATTAAGACCTTCGGCGCCTCCGGCAGCTGTAAATACCGTGTACCTGTCCTTTAAGACCTGCTGAATAGAGTATCTCGGTATCAATTCATCATCAATAACAAGAATTCGCTCTTTGCTGTCCATTAATTGTCTCCCCCTTTATAGGTTACAGACTTTGAGCCGGTCAACTCTTCAATCCTGTCAATGACAGGTAATCTGATTACAAAGGAGTTAGCTCCCTGCTCGCTCTTTAAATCAAGGCTTCCATTATGTTCTTCAATAATTTTGCGGCTGATCGGGATATTCAACTCGCTGCCGAGGTTGTCAATATTTACAAGCGGCTTTAACAGGTCCTGCCTTTCCTTATCAGAAAGCTCCACGCCGTTATATTTAATTGATATTTCCGCATATGCTCCGCTTCCTGACGCGTTATTTGCGCCGAGGTAAATAAAGGCGCCTTTGGGTGTCATATCAATTGCGTTAAAAATCAGGTAGCAGATGGCCTTTGCAAGAAGCTTCCTGTCTGCCTGGACAAATACTTTCATGTCAAAATTCTGTTTTGAAAATTTGTGCAATTCGGGCAGTGTTTTTTTGATATAATCAGCGGATTCGTCAATAATAGAATTCAGATCTTCTTTACCGAGGTTATACTCGGGTTTGCTTGAAAAAATTACAAGTTTATCAATAAGGCTGTCAAGTTTATGGATGGCCTGAAATACTGCGGTTGTATAAAAATTATTCAGATCTTCATCCTTATATTTGTCGTGCAGAAGCTGTGTGTAGGTATAAATGGATGTCATGGGATTTCTGACTTCGTGGGCAATTTTTGCCATAAGGTCATTCATTGTCTCAAGCCTCTCCACCCTTCTTTTCTGCTCTTCAAGTCCTTTAAAGTCGGACAAATCGCTGAAAACAATGCCGGCGCCTGCAGGGCTTTGACCTTCATCAAGCAGCTTGTAACTGTTTATCCCGACAGGGAGTTTCTTCTCAAGAATCTCGGCCTCATAACGCCTATATGTCGTGCCTGCCGTCATCGTTTCATAAAGCAGGTCGCCCAAAGGAGAAGGCAGGCTTCTTAAATCGCAGCCGAGCATCTCTGCGGGGTTCATATCTAAAATCGCGCCCGCCTGCTGGTTGAAGACAGTAATCTTCTCATCTTTATCAATGGCAATCACGCCGCTTGTCATGCTGGAAAGAATATTTTTTGTAAATTCCTTCTGATACCGTATCTGATGATATAAATCTATATCCTTCACCGCAGCAGCAAGGTAATTGCAGAGAACATATATTATCTCAAGCTCTTCCCTGTAAAACGGCTCTTCAGTAATTTTATTATCTATATTGAAAATACCTATCAGTTTTCCTTTGTGCAGCAGAGGAAAGGAAAATGAACACTGCAGGAATTCCATTTCTTTATTTATAGTTACGGAGGCCGTGTCTCCGGGGCTTAAAGGCTTGTGCCTTATCCTGCCGGTCCTGGCAAGCCATATTACAAGCGCGCTGTCTTTTTTTAACCTGAGATTATCGGCAATGTAGGGGTCCAGCCCGTAGTGAGTCTTAATATAAAAACCGTCTTTGTCTTTAAGCATGACTGACATTTTGCTTACATGAATAATCTCTGCAACCGAATCCATAAAATGATTGAAGAGCTTTCTCATGTCAAAACTTACAGTCAGCATTTTGGCAAAATTAACCAAGGCCTTTTTCTGCAGTGATTTTCCTTCGCTGAAGTCGTCTTTGAGCGGAAATCCTTCAAACCTCATCTGCCTGTACCCCGGCTGCTGTCCCGCATACAAACCATCTTCATTCTCCGCCTCAGATACAATAAAATTATCTTTTGAAGGTTTAAGCAGGGTCATTAAATTCTTCAGCCTCTGTTTATCAAGCGCCCGCTCTGTTACAGCTAAAAGTTCTGCGCGGACCTCCTGTATATGAATGCAATCAAAAATGCTCGGCGGCAGATTACCCATGGCAAACCTGTCAAGTTTCTCCGGTGTGATAAGTATGACCGTATCATTATCCATCTTCCCAAGCAGGTCTCCAATGCGGGACAGACGGTGCGAACCGGAATCTATCAGCAGAAGGTTAATAGGAATATTAGTATGCAAGTCTTCAAATTCTTCCTGTGTCTTGAGGGGGTATACCGTATATTTTTTCAGTGCAGTTTTAACCTCGGGAATAATATCATCCCTGTTTGTAAGAAGCGCCAGAAGTTCCATTCTTCCTCTCTTTTTACTCCCCGGTTTTTATTTGCCGTGATTTTGCATGGGGAGTATCATTGTAAAAGTCGTCCCCTCTTTCAATTTGCTCTCAACGCATATCCTGCCGTTGTGATTCTCAATAATTTTCTTGGTTATAGCAAGCCCCAGCCCCACGCCAATCGTCTTTGTGGAAAAAAAAGGCTCAAACATCCTCGGCATATTCTCGGATGATATCCCCTCACCGTTGTCTGTCACAGATATGCTGACATTTTCCTTGTTCGGATAAATATCTACTTTCAATATTCCGGTCCGGTCATTTGGAATAGCCTGGCAGCCGTTCGTGATTATATTAACCAGGGCCTGCCTTAATTTGCTTTCATCGCCTAATATATCAATTTTAACTTTTTTGTAATTTTTTTCAAAGCTAATATTTTTCTTCTCAAGTTCAAGGGTGGTCTTCACTTCATTAAGGGTCCTGTCTACAACATCTGTTATGTTTAAACTGCTCACGCCCATAAACATCCGGTCCGAGGAATAATCCAAAAGGTCTGTAATAAGCCTGTCTATCCGGTGCACGCTGTTTATGACAATTTTTGAAAAATTTTCCCTGAAATCCACGTCTGTATATTTTTCTGGTATTAACTGCGCAAAAGTTTTAATTGAAGTCAGCGGATTTTTTATCTCATGCGCAAAACTTGCCGACATCATGCCTATTGAGGCAAGCCTTTCCACGCGGACTTTTTCAGAATACAGCCGCGCGGTCTTAACGGCAATTGCAGTCTGCTGAGAAATGGTTTTAAGTAAATTAATATCTTCATCGGTAAACATATCGCCTGAGATTTTCCCCCCGAGAATCAGCAGAAGAGACACTTTATTGTCAATAAAAACCGGCACCACTGCTTCGCCGTGGAAAACTTCAAGCTCTTTCTTGATTTGTTCGATTGTTTCCATACCAAGAAGTTTTTCATATCCAGGAAGTTCATCCTTAATCAGGATATCATCCGATGACTTAAGGAATTTAATAACCCCGGCATATTCACTTATCTTAATTTTTTCTTCTTTAACAGGTACATCCTTCTTTCTGCTTTTATCCTTTTTTAAAGATATCTCATAAACAACCTCATAAGCGCCTTCGGGTTTCGCCGCAAGCAAATAGACGCTCTTTAAACCCATTGCTTCATAGATTACGTTGCCGCTAAACTGAAAAATCTTTTCCAGCTCAAACATTGGGGCAAGAGTAGAGCTTACCTGCTGTATAATTGCATAGTAATCGTATGATTTTTTGTAAAAAATTCTATCTATAAGGCTCTGAATTTTATTTCTGAGAGGGTTAAAGAGGATTGCTATCAGAACAGCGCAAAAGATGCTGATTGCAAAAGAGCTCACGTCGGCAAAAGCGGAAAACAGATTTGTTACCGTAAGAACGAGAACAACAAACAAACCCGTCAAAACTCCCGCTGAGAGGGAATATGCTACAGTTTTTTTGAAGACTACACTGATATCCATAAAACGATAGCGGACAACAGCATAAGCAACCGCCCAAAAAAACATTAAAACTGCAAAGTTACCGTATGGAAGGAGCGGGATATCATACCATAGAGGGAAATTAGTTGAACCGCCACTAAAACCTAAAATACTGCCCAAAAGAACATATGTTATTTGATTATGTCTAAACTTTGCTGATTTCTTTAATGATATATACAGCAGAAAAAAAGCATAACCCACAAAAACAAAAAATGTAATCTTAAAAAATGGATACACGAAGCCGGGTTCAGGCCAAAATCTGAAAAAAAGCTTGTGTACTACATCTTTCACAAGTAATGGTGTAAAATTTAATATAAAAAAAATAGAGGATAACACAAAACCAATCTTAAGAATTTTTTTCTTTTTTTTATCTTGCAGTAGACCTAAAAAAGCTAAGACGAAATAAAAATAAAAGACAGGAATTAGAATAGCGCCAGCTGTTAAAAATCTTGTCCAGAATAAAGCTTCTGTCTTCTCTATGGCGATTTGCCACTGCCAGTAACCAAAACTCCAAAAGGCTACAGACAAAGAAAACAAAAAATAACTCTTATTAACTATTTTCTTGGGGTTTTTAAAGAAAACAAAAAAACCTAATATAGTAAATGAGATAAAATTTAATAATCCGCTTATAGCAAAAGGGTTCAAATGCTCTCCGTTATTTTGATGCAAACGCTATATTTGCTTGGTTGCCAAATGCTCTATAACATTTAATATTTTTAAAGCTCGTCTTTTTTAATAACTGAATCAATTCTTTTTCTGAATAGAATTGATAATAACCTTGACTTTCTTTCTGTTTTATTATTCCTGCATCACTGAGTAGTTTCCTTGCTCTTTCAAGTTCTCTTCTATTTTTTGTTTGAGAAGTAAAATTATAATAAATCTGTGATAAATCCGCGTAAGGTTTCAAAGAGGAAATAATAATCTTACCGTTCGGTTTAAGTACCCGAAAAAATTCTTTTAACAAAAATTGAGGGGTTTTTAAATAAGAAATCAGCAGGCTGCAACAAATTTTATCAAATGTATTGTTTCCAAAATATATGCCTGAATTACTTCTTGCAGAATCCCACAAATTATCTAAGTCACCAT
>JACQZD010000110.1 GCA_016207865.1 Nitrospirota bacterium | reverse complement strand
TAAGGACATTACCCTTGACCCTTTCACCATCCTTTTCCATAAAGATATTCCTCCTCCTTAAATGGAGAGTCTGTCATGATACAAAACAAAAAATCATTAAAGTCGTGTTGTGTTGCTACCACCCGTAACTGAATGGTTACATCCTGTCTATCTATTCCCTTTCAATAATCCTTATTATCGTGCTAAAATATCAGGAATCCGAGATTAATTTTCAGGAAGGAATAAATTTATGAGCAGTGAAGTGCGAAAGGCGGTATTCCCGGCGGCAGGACTCGGGACCAGGTTCTTGCCGGCGACAAAGGCTTCCCCGAAGGAAATGCTGCCGATTGTTGACAAACCTATGATCCAATACGCAGTTGAAGAGGCTGAGAAATGCGGAATCAGGGAATTTATTATCATTACAGGCAGAAACAAACGGACGATTGAAGACCACTTTGATTCTGTTATGGAATTGGAAGTGACTCTTAAGAAAAAAGGCAAGCATTCCCTGCTCAATGAGGTTCAGCGGTTAAACCACCTGCATTTTGCCTATATCAGGCAAAGAATGCCGCTCGGGCTCGGCCATGCCATCCTATGCTCAAAGCCCGTTGTGCATAATGAGCCTTTTGCAGTTATGCTGAGTGATGACATCATAGACCCGGAAGATGCCCTTTTGAAGGAGATGCTGAAATGTTTTCAAAAATATCAGTCGCCTGTGCTTGCGCTTCAGAAAGTGCCTAAAAAAGATGTATCCCGCTACGGAATCATCAAGGGGATAAAGGTAGACAAGAACCTTTTTAAAATAGAAGACCTTGTGGAAAAACCAAGCCCTTCAAATGCGCCTTCAAATATAGCAATCATAGGAAGGTATATTCTTACGCCTGACATATTTCATTTTCTTGAGACAGTAACGCCCGGCAAGGACGGCGAGATTCAACTGACAGATGCGCTGAAGGCGCTCCTTAAGACAAGGGACATTTATGGCTATCTGTTTGAAGGCAGGCGCTATGACGCCGGAGACAAGGCAGGTTTTCTTGAAGCTACCGTAGAGTTTGCATTGAAAAATCCCGAAGTAAAAACGCAGTTCAGAAAATACCTGTTATCTTTAAAATCAAACCTTAAGACAAGGCAGGGATAAGGAGCATTATGGCAAACACAGTTATAAAAGAAGAGCGCGATGTAGAAATCCCGACTATACTCCCCATTCTGCCAGTCAGGGACATGGTAATTTTCCCTTATATGATACTTCCGCTTTTTGTCGGACGGGAAATATCAGTCAAGGCCATTGACCACGCCCTTGCCACTAACCGCATGGTTTTGCTTGTAACGCAAAAAGACATAAATATAGAAACGCCTTCTCCTGAGGACCTCTACAGGGTCGGCACCGTGGGAAGCGTCCTGAGGGTATTAAAGCTTTCAGACGGAAGGCTGAAAATTCTCATACAGGGTCTGGTCAAGGCGCGCGTTTACAGGTACACAAAAACAGAGGCTTATTATGTCGGCGAGATTGAGAAAATCGTTGATGAGAAACCTGCTGAATTGTCAGTTGAAGTTGAAGCGCTTATGCGCAATATAAAGGAGCAGATGGACAAATCCGTAACCCTCGGCAAGCCGCTTATGCCGGACATAATGGTACTTATTGAAAATATGGATGACCCGGGCCGGCTTGCGGACCTTGTTGCGTCCAATCTTGTTTTAAAGGCTGAGCAGGCGCAGGACCTTCTTGAAACCATGAACCCGATAACGAGACTGAAAAAAATAAATGACATCCTTAACCGGGAAGTTGAACTTCTGCTGGTCCAGCAGAAGATACAGTCCGACGCAAAAGGGGAAATAGATAAGACACAGCGCGAGTATTTCCTCAGGGAGCAGTTAAAGGCAATACAGAGGGAATTGGGCGAGATAGACGAGAAGATGGAGGAAATTCAGGAACTGCGGAAAAAAATAGAGGCGTCAAAGATGTCCGAGCGCGTGGAAAAGGAGGCGCTGAAACAGCTTAAGCGTCTTGAAAAAATGCACCCTGACAGCGCAGAGGCAGGCACTATCAGGACTTATATTGACTGGCTTATTGAACTGCCGTGGGCAAAAAGCACGCAGGACAACCTGGACCTTAAAGGCGCCAAGAAAGTCCTTGATGAAGACCACTATGATTTAGAGCGGGTAAAGGAAAGGATACTTGAGTATTTAGGCGTCCGCAAGCTTAAGGAAAAGATGAAGGGCCCTATATTGTGTTTTGTGGGTCCTCCGGGGGTCGGCAAGACCTCTCTCGGGAAATCCATTGCGCGGTCGCTCGGCAGGGAATTTTACAGAATGTCTCTGGGCGGAATGCGGGATGAGGCGGAGATAAGAGGGCACAGAAGGACTTATGTCGGAGCGCTTCCCGGCAGGATTATTCAGGGGATTAAAACAACAGGCAAAAACAATCCGGTATTCATGCTTGATGAGGTGGATAAAATCGGCATGGACTTCAGGGGGGACCCGGCGTCAGCCCTGCTTGAGGTACTGGACCCGGAGCAAAACTTTGCATTTGTAGACCACTATTTAGGAGTGCCTTTTGACTTGAGCAATGTGATGTTTATAACTACTGCAAACCTGATAGACCCGATACCATCGCCCCTGAGGGACCGAATGGAGATAATACCGCTTTCAGGCTATACGTCTGAAGAGAAATTAGGCATAGCAAGGAACTATCTCATCCCCAAGCAATTGAAAGAACACGGTATCACGGGTAAAAACATAAAGATAAATGACAGCGCTGTGCTGCAGATAACTTCGCATTTTACGAGGGAGGCCGGCGTCAGAAACCTTGAGAGGGAGATTGCAAACCGCTGCAGGAAAGTTGCAAGGAAGATTGCCGAGGGCAAGGAAAAGACTTATCACATTTCCGCCAAAAACCTCTCAAAATATCTGGGAGTGCCGAAATTCCTGCCTGAAGAAGAAATGGAAAAAGATGAGGTGGGGGTTGCAACAGGACTCGCATGGACAGAGGCCGGAGGCGATATAATTTACGTAGAGGCGACGACGATGAAAGGCAAGGGGCACCTGACCCTTACCGGACATTTGGGGGATGTGATGAAGGAATCCGCGCATGCCGCCTTGAGTTATATACGTTCAAGGGCAAAGCACCTTGGAATAAACACAGACCTTTTCTCTAAAAACGACATACACATACATGTCCCTGCAGGCGCGACTCCGAAAGACGGTCCTTCTGCAGGAATAACCATGGCTACTGCAATTGCATCGGCATTTATAGGGAAGCCGGTTAGTAAAAGCACTGCAATGACAGGCGAGGTTACGCTTAGGGGCAGGGTGCTGCCGATAGGCGGACTGAAAGAGAAAACCCTTGCGGCAAAGAGGATGGGCATCAGAAAAGTGATTATCCCCCGCAGGAACAAGAAAGACCTTGAAGACATTCCAAAGTATATTAAGAAAGGGATGGAATTTGTGCTTGTTGAAACCATGGATGAGGTATTGAAAAATACCTTAAAAGATAATAAGAGGAAAACAAAAGCCAAGTAAAAAGCGCCGGCAATGTCCAATGACAAAGCTCAAATGCCAAGTCAAGCCCAAAGTCAAAATTTTAACATTAAGTCATTTAGTATTAATTTGACATTTGGATTTTGAAGTTTGACATTATCTACACAGGTCTTTATCATTGCCCCACCATGGCGGTTTTCCCTTCCGGCATATGCTGTGTCTGTGCCAGCCCTTGCCCTTTTCCTTAAAATCAGAGCGGTAATGGGCTCCGGCGCTGCCTTCCCTTAAAAGCGCTGAGTCTACGATTAGATTTGCAACGGTAAGCATATTTTTAAGCTCAAGTTCCGCCCTGCCGGGGAAATTCAGCTTTGTAATAAAATCATGTTTTTTAAGCCATGCCTTTGCAGTGTTTAATGACTTCCTGCATCTAATAATCCCTGCCTTATCCCACATTAACCGCCGGAGAGAAGTTCTTATTTTTTCAATGTCAATGTTTTGAGTCCGGAGTTCGGAGCTGGGAGTCAGGAAAATTTGCTGCATTTTTAACTTCTCACTTTTAACCCTTAACTCTAATGCTGCTGTTTTTCCGGCCCTTGCCCCGAAAACAAGTCCTTCAAGCAGGCTGTTTGAGGCCAGGCGGTTTGCGCCGTGAACGCCTGTACAGGCCACCTCTCCGGCAACAGAAAGACCACTGATGTTTGTCTCTCCGTTCAGAGTGCTTTTCACCCCGCCCATAATGTAATGAGCGGCAGGGCTGACCGGTATTAAATCCTCGGTTATGTCAATATCAAATTTCAGGCATGTTGAATAGATGCGGGGGAACCGCTTTTTAACAAAATTCCCGTCAAGATGCCTTAAATCAAGATAAACATGTTTTGCCTTTGTCCGGACCATCTCAGAGATAATAGCCCTTGTCACAATATCCCTCGGCGCAAGCTCTGCCATTTTATGATAATGAGGCATAAAGCGCCTGCCGCGGATGTTTTTTAAGATTGCGCCTTCGCCCCGCATCGCCTCGCTCAGAAGAAACTGCGGGGCAGACGGCGAGTAAAGGGTTGTCGGATGGAACTGGACAAATTCCATATCTTCAAGCAAGGCGCCTGCCCTGTATGCAATCGCCATTCCATCGCCGGTTGCAATTAGAGGATTAGTTGTGCGTGAGTAAAGTTGTCCGGCGCCCCCTGTTGCAAGCACGACGGCCTTTGCATAAATGGATATAAGCTCCCTGTTTTTTAAAACCACGGCGCCGATGCACCTGCCGTCTGCAACAATCAAATCCATGGTAAATGCAAAGGCATGCCTTGAAACGCTTGAGAAAGAACGCGCCTTATTAATAAGCACACGCTCAAGCTCTTTGCCGGTTGAATCGCCATGGGCGTGAAGTATCCTTTTTCTTGAATGCGCCGCCTCTTTTGTAAAGGAGAGCCTGCTTCCTTCTTTGTCAAACTGTGCGCCCCACGAGATAAGCTCACGAATGACCTCCGGTCCTTCTTCAACCAGCGCCTTGACTGCCTCTTCCCTGCATAAGCCATTGCCTGCCTTAATGGTATCTTTATAATGAATGCCGACCTCATCCTCATCGCTTAAAGCAACGGCAATCCCTCCCTGTGCATATCCTGTACTGCTTTCAGCAGGATTATCCTTTGTAAGTATGAGCACTTTCCCCTTGCGGGCCAGTTCTATTGCAGCCCTCAGCCCCGCGACCCCGCCGCCGATTATTAAAAAATCTACTTTCTCAGTTGAAACACGCATAATGGAAATATAATGACATTTAAGGATTAAGTCAATGAAG
>JACQZD010000109.1 GCA_016207865.1 Nitrospirota bacterium | reverse complement strand
TGACAATCTCCGGATACAATTCAAGATAGGTCTCCGGGTCAATTACAAAATTCGGGAAAAAGTTTTTTTCATTAATGTAAACACCGCCGAACCAGTTGCCGTAGGAGACTGTCTTTACGCCCGGAATCTGACGGATTTTTTCCTTGTATGAGATGGGCAGGGGGAATACGAGGGATATGGCATTCCTTGTCACAAGGCGGCTGGCGGAAGATGCTTCAACGCCGGCATACCACGCGCTTATCACAGTCCTTAAAAGACCGAATGAAAGTATCGCAATGGTGATGCCGAGTATTGTAAGAAATGTGCGCAGTTTGTGCCTGAAGGAATTCTTAGAGATTAGTTTTATTATGTGCATTGTCTAAAACACCCTTATCAAGATTCCTTATGATATGCGCCTTCTCAGCGGCGCGCGGGTCATGGGTCACCATAATAATTGTCTTGCCGAGTTCATGCACAAGGCGCTCCATTAAATCCAGAATCTCCTTGGCAGAGACCCGGTCCAGGTCGCCCGTAGGCTCATCGGCAACGAGTATCAGCGGGTCTGTGACAATAGCGCGGGCTATGGCAACGCGCTGCTGCTGCCCGCCTGAGAGCTGTCCGGGATAATGCTCCAGCCGGTCTGAAAGGCTGACGAGATGAAGCGCCGCCTCAGCATGCTCGGCCCTCTGTTTTTTTGTAAGACCTGTAAGCAGCAGGGGCAGCTCAACATTTTCAAAGGCAGTAAGCACTGGGATAAGGTTATAAAACTGGAAGATAAAACCTATGTTGGTACTGCGCCATTCCGCAAGTTCAGTTTCCGAGAGTCTCGTTATATCAACACCGCCTACAGTGATGCCTCCTCCGTCGGCTTTATCAATACCGGCTATAAGATTTAACAGCGTACTTTTGCCTGAGCCCGAAGGACCCATCAAGGCCAGAAATTCCCCGTCTGCAATATCAAGATTAATATCCTGCAGGACCGGGAGCGTCTGATTCCCCCTGCGGTAAGATTTGTACAGATTTTTTATTTCAACGATAGGAGATTTGGTTTCCATAAGGGACACGGAACTCATATATTGTCATTGTCCGGCTTGACCGGACAATCCAGACGTAGTCCTCCGATTTAATCGGGGGTACCAGAACCTTAAAAAACTGGATTCCCCGATCAAGTCGGGGAATGACAGCCAACTAAAATCGTAGTTTTTGACAATCTCCATTTTTTACTTTTCGGCAATCTTTATCCTTGTGCCGTTCTTCAACCTCTCGGACGGCTTGCTTATGATTCTGTCCCCTGCAGTCAGCCCGTTTTTAATCTCCGTCATGTCTCCAATCTGCGCGCCGGCGATTACCGGTGTTTCAATAATCCGGTTCTCTCTTACAAGGAAGACCGTTTTTTTGCCGTCGCGGGTTATTATGGATTCAGGCTTAACGGCTGTGAGCGGCTCCATCTCTTCAGGCTGCACCTGCCTTTGCAGTAATGCGACCTTTGCGCTCATTTCAGGAAGGATGCGGCTGTCTTTGTCCAGAAATTTTACCTTTATCATGACTGTTGCCTTGGCACGGTCGGCAGTCGGCACAATCATGTGCACCTCCCCCCTGAATCGTGATTCCGTGAATGCGTCCAGTAGTATCTCGCAGGGCTGTCCTAATTTAACCTTTTCAAGATTTGATTCAGAGACATCAACTTCCACCTGCAGGGAGTTCATATCGGCAATGGTGACAACCGAGGCCTTTGCATTTGCCGCCGCCCCAATTGGAGTCACAATATCCCCCACATCGGCATTTTTAGTTAGCACCACTGCATCAAACGGCGCGCGCATAAAGGTATATCCCATAGACACATCAGCAGAGCGAAGCGCCGCGGCGCTTGCCCTGACCGCCGCCTCTGCGCCTGCGGTTGCCGCGTTTGCTTTTTTATAACGCGCATCTGCGGCGTCATACTCGCGTTTTGAAATAAGCCCCTTTTCAAAAAGGTCTTTGTTCCGGTTGAAATTCAATCCGGCGTCCTGAAGTTCGGCCTTTGCCTGCTCAACGTCTGCGCCCGCTGCCTTAAGGTTTGCCTCAGCCTGCTCCTTTGCCGCGGCGGCATCTTCATTTTCAAGCATGGCAATTACATCTCCTTTTTTTACCCTGCTTCCTTCCTCAACCGATATTGATATGAGGCGGCCGGTTATTTTGGACGCTACTGCGGCCTTTCGCTGCGCAACCACATAGCCGCTTGCGTTTAACAGAGTAAACGCCTGCGACGGATAGACCTGCGTAACATTGGAGACTTCCACCTCAACGGCAGGCGAGACAATGCCTTGTTTATAAAGTATTCCCAAAAATATAATGCCTGCGACAGCCGCGGCAAGATAATATTTTTTTCTGCTTTGCGGCTTACCGATGATAACTTTAGTTTTGTCTATCTTTAATTTTGAAAGGTCTTCGTCCGCCATATGTTTTGCTCCTGTTTCTTAATTAATTAGGTTCTTCTCCAAATTAGTTGAAAAACCTCATATCATTTTAAAGAATGCCCTCTAATGTCATTCCCCGATTTAATCGGGGAATCCAGAAAGATTTACTTCTGGATACCCCGGTCAAGCCGGAGTATGACAGACACCTACTTAACATTATAGGAGTTACTAACCGTTAAATATATCTTTAAATAATACCATAAGAATTTAAAGTGTACACGCCAAATTCTCTAAGGCTCCTGACGAGCATGCGCAGGGGCAGTCCCACAACATTAAAAAAATCTCCCTCTATCTTTTTAATTAGGACCGCGCCCCCGCCCTGAACCGCATAACCTCCTGCCTTATCAAGCGGCTCCCCTGATTTTACGTAGGATTTTATCTCGTCCGCGGCGAGTTTCCTGAAGCAGACCCTTGTCTTTGCGGACCTTGATATTATTTTTCCGCTGTCAGTGTCAATAATCGTAAAACCTGTAATTACCGTGTGCGCCTTTCCGTTCAACATCAACAGCATCCTGAGCGCCTCTTC
>JACQZD010000108.1 GCA_016207865.1 Nitrospirota bacterium | reverse complement strand
CTCTTAATCTCAAGGTCTACATCAAACAGCCCCTTCAGAGGAATAAATATCTCCATCGCCGGTTTTACAACAGTCGCGGAGTCCTCCGGTTTTTGTATGTTATCGCCGATTTCAACCTCTTTGACCTTTGCAAGCTTTGAAATATATCCGACATGCTCATTTAAAATGTCTTTAGAGCCGTCTGAAGTCTTTATCAGCGCCTTCAGCTCAAGGGAAGGCGGCAGGTTAAATTCGCCTCTGATATTGCGTATCCCTGTTACGGCATCCATTATAAAGCCCATCTTCTCTTCTGACCTTGCATCTATAATACCATCTTCTGCAGATGGATACTTCTGCACACATAAACTTTCCGCGCCGGCGCGTACTGATGAAGGCAGGTCCTGCCAGAGCTTCTCTGTGATAAAAGGCATGAACGGATGCAAAAGCCTGAGCGACACCTCAAGCGCATGCACAAGGGTGTTTATTGCGGCGCTCCGCACCTTCTCATCTTCTCCGTAAAGAACGGGTTTTACCATCTCAATATACCAGTCGCAGAATTCATGCCATATAAACTGATACAAAATTCCTGCCGCATCATTAAACCTGTATTCCGCAAGGGCTGCATTGACATCCTGCGCCACTGTTGAAAGCCTGCTCAAAATCCACCTGTCGGCAAGGCTCAGATGCTCAACCCCGCTTACGGGTTTTACATCACCGGGCTGTTTTATGTTCATCAGGATAAATCTTGCGGCATTCCAGATTTTATTTATGAAATGCCTGTATCCTTCAACCCGATCCACGGAAAACTTTATGTCCCGGCCCTGAGCGGCAAAGGCCGTAAGCGTAAATCTGAACGCATCCGCGCCGTGGGTCTCAATCATTTCTATGGGGTCAATCACATTGCCCTTTGACTTGCTCATCTTCTGCCCGCTTGCGTCCCTTATAAGCGCATGGATATACACGTCCTTAAACGGGACTTCTCCCATAAATTTAAGTCCCATCATAATCATCCTGGCAACCCAGAAAAACAGGATATCAAAGCCCGTTACAAGCACGCTCGTCGGGTAAAATGTCTTCAGGTCTTCAGTGTCGTCAGGCCAGCCTAATGTTGAAAACGGCCAGAGCGCGGATGAAAACCATGTATCAAGCACGTCATTTTCCTGAACCAGTGATGAAGCTTCGGAGCCGCAGTAAGGGCACGCTGCAGGTTTTTCTCTTGATACAATTACTCCATTTTGCGTTCTGCATTTTTCATTCTGCATTTTCTGACAGTACCACACAGGAATTCTGTGCCCCCACCATATCTGCCTTGATATGCACCAGTCTTTGATATTTTCCATCCAGTCAAAATAACTGTTTTCCCAGCCTGAAGGTATTATCTTTATCCGGCCGTCCTTAACCGCCCTGAGCGCCTCGTCCGCAAGGGGCTTTACTTTCACAAACCATTGTTTTGAAAGATACGGTTCAACAACAGTCTTGCACCTGTAACAGTGGCCCAACCCGATAAGATGCTCCTTATGCTCAGAGAGGAATCCTTCGGATTTAAGATCCCTGAGAATGTTCTCCCTGCACTTAAACCGGTCCTGTCCCTGATAAGGACCTGCCGCTTCCGACATCACACCTTCGCCGGTCATAATCTTTATAAAAGGCAGTCCGTGCCTTTTTGCGATTTCAAAATCATTCGGGTCGTGCGCTGGCGTCACCTTGACGGCGCCTGTGCCGAAAGATGCATCAACAAATTCGTCTGCAATCACAGGAATCTTCCTGTTTAAGAGGGGCAGTCTCAAGGTCTTCCCGATAATGTCTTTATACCTTTCATCTCCGGGATTTACCGCTACGGCTGTATCGCCGAGCATGGTCTCGGGCCTTGTCGTTGCAACCGTGACACTGCCCTCTTCGTCTGCAAAAGGGTAATTTATGAAGTAGAGTTTGCCTTTTACATCCTCATGCTCAACCTCCAGGTCTGAAAGCGCAGTCTGGCATCTCGTGCACCAGTTTATAATGTAATCTCCCCTGTATATCAGACCTTCTTCATAAAGCCGTACAAAGACCTCCCTCACGGCCTTTGATAAGCCTTCATCAAGCGTAAACCTTTCGCGGCTCCAGTCGCATGAAGCGCCGAGGCGCTTAAGCTGATGCACAATTCTGCCGCCGTATTTTTCCTTCCACTCCCAGACTTTTTTGATAAATGCTTCCCTGCCGATTTCGTGGCGGCTTAGGCCCTCTTTTTTCAGCTCTTTTTCAACAACATTCTGCGTGGCAATTCCGGCATGGTCCGTGCCCGGCATCCAGAGGGCATTAAACCCCGACATCCTTTTCCAGCGTATTAAAATATCCTGAAGCGTCACGTCAAGCGCATGACCTAAATGCAGGGAGCCGGTGACATTAGGCGGAGGAATTACAATGCAGTAGGCTGGTTTATCACTCTTTGATTCAGCCGTGAAATAGCCTTTTTCAAGCCAGAAATTATACCGCTTTTCTTCAATATCCTGAGGGTCGTAGCCTTTTTCAATCATTATGAATACCTGCGAATTGAATAATTAATGGTGGTGAAATTGTATTTCTATTATAGATAAATGTCAAGATATTTAGCACTCACTTTATCGCCGGTATCTTCCTGTTTTGAACAGCGCTTAATAACTATTTGAAGTTTCAAGTTTTTTTAGTTATCATAAAAACTGATATTAAACCATTTTGATGACAAGAAAGGAGACCTTCAGTTGAAAAGAATACTTGTTACAGGCGGCGCAGGTTTTTTAGGCTCTCACCTTTGTGAAAGGCTTCTTAATGAAGGCCATGAAGTAATCAGTGTTGACAATTTTTATACAGGCACACGCTCTAATATCACCCCGCTTTTAAAAAATCCGTATTTTGAGGTCATCCGGCACGATATATGTTTCCCCTTATATGTTGAAGTTGACGAAATATACAACCTGGCCTGCCCGGCATCGCCGATACATTATCAGTTTGACCCAGTGCAGACGACCAAGACATCTGTGCACGGCGCAATTAATATGCTCGGACTTGCCAAACGCGTGAAGGCCAAGATACTTCAGGCATCAACAAGCGAAGTCTATGGCGACCCCAAGATTCATCCCCAGCCTGAAACTTACTGGGGCCATGTAAATCCCATCGGCTTCAGGTCCTGCTATGACGAAGGGAAACGATGCGCTGAGACGCTTTTTTTTGACTACCGGCGTCAGCATAAATTAAGGATAAAAGTAGCTCGGATATTTAATACATATGGTCCCAAAATGCATCCTAACGACGGCAGGGTTGTAAGCAATTTTATTCTTCAGGCGCTCAGAGGGGATAACATTACTATTTACGGCAGCGGAAAACAGACGAGGAGTTTCTGCTATGCCGACGACCTCATTGACGGCTTGATTAGACTGATGGGCACGCCTGATAATTTCACGGGACCCTTGAATCTGGGCAACCCATCTGAATTTACAATCATGGAGCTTGCAAAAAAAATTATACAGCTCACTAAATCACGTTCAAAAATCGTATTCAAGCCTCTGCCCGAAGACGACCCCGCACAGAGACAGCCTGATATTACACTTGCCAAAAGGGTTCTTAAATGGTAGCATAAAGTGCCTCTTGAAGAAGGGCTAAGAAAGACAATTGCGTATTTTAAGAAGATAGCTTAAAGACAGAATACAGAACACAGAAGTCAGAACACAGAAGTCAGAATGCGCAGGCATGAATGCCTGCAGACCAAACCAGCAGGGACGGATGCCTGAGAAATTTCAGGGCAGTACATCAGAGTCATGCTGCCTCTATAAACAGCCCTTGCAGAAAAACTTTAAAATTTTGCAGCATGACATCTAATAATCCTTACTGCTTTCCTGAAATTTTGAAGGTATTTGTCCCTGCTGATGCCCCCCTCACTTATTAGTTCCAAGTTCCCACTTCCAAGTTCTCAGTTAAACAAGCGGCGGATTTATAATCGCCGCACCTTCCCTCTCGGAATTAATGATAACTTTTCTCCCGTGAACGCTCAGCCTGCCTTCGGAAAAAAGTTTTATGGCAAAGGGAAAGATTTTATGCTCCTGTTTGAGGATCCTCTCAGAAAGGCTTTCTTCGGTATCATTATCATAAACAGGGACTGCCGCCTGAATTATCACGGGTCCTGTGTCAACGCCTTCATCCACAAAGTGCACGGTGCATCCTGAGATTTTAACTCCGTAGTCAACTGCCTGTTTCTGCCCGTGAAGTCCGGGAAAAGACGGCAGAAGCGCCGGATGAATATTTATTATCTTATTGGGAAATTCCCTGATAAGCGCACTGCCCGCAACACGCATAAATCCTGCCATGACCACAAGCCCGGCATCTCTTGATTTAAGTTCCTTTGCAATGCGGGAATAATAAGAATCCTTATCAGGAAAATCTTTGGGTTTTAACACAAGGGTTTCAATGCCATGATTTTTTGCCCTTTCAAGCGCATAGGCATTGGCGTTGTCGCTTATCAGGACAACTATCTTAGCCTTGATATAGCCGGTTCCAATATTGTCAATAATCGCCTGAAAATTTGAGCCCCTGCCCGAGGCTAATACTCCGATATTAAGCATACCTCACCCCTTCCTTTCCTCTCTCAATAAATCCAATTACAAACGGCCTCTCTCCAAGCCGCCTGAGTTTTTTCAGAACAGGCTCCGCATCCTTTTCCTTCACAACAACAACAAACCCGATTCCCATATTAAACGTCCTGTACATCTCGGCCTCTGAAATCTTTCCTTCTTTTTTAATGATGTCAAAAATACCGGGGATTTGCCAACTGCCTTTTTTAACAACTGCACTGAGATTTTTGGGAAAAACGCGCGGAAGGTTCTCTGTGATGCCGCCGCCTGTGATATGAGCCAGGCCTTTGACAGCTGATGCTTTCAATAATGCAAGGATGCTCTTCACATAAATCCTCGTGGGCTTTAAAAGCTCCCCGCCTATTGTACAGCCGAGCTCTTTCATGAATTTTGACGCCTTATATTTTTTTATATCAAAGAAAAGTTTTCTCGCAAGCGAATAGCCGTTGCTGTGAAGCCCGCTTGAGGCAAGACCGATGATAATGTCTCCGGCTTTAATCTTTGAGCCGTCAATGATTTTATTTTTCTCAACAACTCCGACTGAAAAACCCGCAAGGTCATATTCATTATCTTTGTAAAATCCCGGCATCTCGGCCGTCTCTCCGCCGATAAGCGAGCATCCTGCTAACCTGCACCCCTCGGCAATTCCTTTAATTACATTCGCGGCATTTTTTACAGAAAGCTTTCCCGTGGCAAAATAATCAAGGAAAAACAAAGGCTCGGCTCCGCTTGTAAGCACATCATTGACGCACATGGCAACAAGGTCCACGCCGACCGTATCATGCCTGTCAAGCATGAATGCGATTTTTAATTTTGTGCCGACGCCGTCTGTGCCGCTTACGAGCACGGGCTTTTTATAATTGCCTAATTTAAAAAACGCCCCGAAGGAGCCGAGGTCCTGAAGCACCCCGCTTCTGAAAGTGGCGTGCGCCATAGGCTTTATCATATCCACAAGCTTATCGCCTTTGTTAATGTCAACGCCGGATTTTTTGTAAGTAAGCTTCATCCTTCATCCTTTCAAGTATAAAACCACTGAGTCACTGAGACACAGAGAAAAACAAAACTGAATTTAGCCACAGATTACACAGATTAACACAGATTTATTTAATTATAAATAACAACAGTTATTTGTGTCCCATACAAAATCCTTCCTCAGTGCCTGAGAAAAAATAGCAGGCATGAATGCCTGAAAAAGCTTTGAGCAACACCCTAAACATGCTATGTTGCAGTGTTATGAGAATAAATTTATACATAAAAACTTTTCAATTGCAACATAGCATCTAATAATAGTCAGTTGCTCTCTAAAGATTTTGAAGGTATTTATGCCTGCGACTACTCCTTCAGCCTTTTCAATCCTTCTTCTGCCGCCATCTGCGCCGCCTCTTTTTTCGTCCGGCCCTTTCCTGAACCGTATTTCTCTTTCCCTACAAAGACCTCCACTTCAAATATCTTTATGTGCTCAGGCCCCGATTCCTTATGCACGGTATATTTGGGCAGTATGCCAAACTTCTCCTGAACAATTTCCTGAAACCGCGTCT
The DNA here is from genome assembly GCA_016207865.1 of Nitrospirota bacterium. GTDB lineage: Bacteria > Nitrospirota > Thermodesulfovibrionia > UBA6902 > DSMQ01 > JACRGX01. The sequence continues at coordinate 548 of JACQZD010000108.1, read as the reverse complement.
TAAAATCAAAAAGCAGGTCCTCTGAGATAAGTTTTTTTATTTTGTCCTTCAGAAGTCCAATTGCAAACACCCTTGCCGCCTTCAGCCCTCCGTCAAGATACACAGCGCCCAAAACAGCTTCAAAGGCATTGGCCAGCAATGAAGGTTTCTGCCTGCCGCCTGTACCTTCCTCACCCCTGCCCAAAAGCAGGCAGGAGCCGACGTCAAGCTGCAAGGCAATTTCCGCAAGTGTATTTTCCTGAACGGCATAAGCCTTTATTTTTGAAAGCTCCGCCTCGCTGTATTCGGGGTAGGAGGTAAATAAAAAATCGCTGACAATTAATCCAAGCACTGAGTCGCCTAAAAACTCCAGCCGTTCATTAAAGGAAGGCGTGAAAGAGGGATTTTCATTGGCAAAAGACTTGTGAACAAGCGCCTCCTGTATCAGGGCCTTGTCTTTAAAGGCGTATTCTATTGAGGATTCAATTGCCTGTATATTTTCTGAAAACGATACATGCATTTGTTCCGCCAAAACCAAATGAGTTTGACATTGCAACATCCACATTCAT
>JACQZD010000098.1:24708-29141 GCA_016207865.1 Nitrospirota bacterium | reverse complement strand
GCCCCATTGAGTTTTCTGACGCGCAGCTTAACGAGATGGAGGTGTCCATTGACAGATACTATTCAACGGTGCTCAGGATTAATGATTTTCTTGAGCTGGGCGGAGATGCGGATAAGATACCTGCCTCGGTGCAGGACTTTGAAAAACAGACAGAAGCCTTAAGAGAAAAGTTCAGGGATGCGATGGATGATGATTTCAACTCCGCGCTTGCACTCGGAAACATCTTTGAATTTATCAGAGAGGTCAATAAATTTCTTGACGCAAAACCCTCGGGGCAGAAGGCAAAGGAGATTGTATCAAGGGCCAAGGATGCGCTTGTTGAAGTGGGAAATGTGCTGAATATATTTAATAAGAGCCCGGAGCAATGGTACAGCGCTTTAATGAAGGTGAAGAGCGTTGGATTTTCAGAGGATGATATCATGAAAAAGATAGCACAAAGACAGGAGGCAAGGCAGAAAAAAGACTGGGCGCAGGCTGATGCCGTAAGAAAGGAGCTTGAAGAAAAAGGCATAATTCTTGAGGATAAAAAAGATACTACGAGATGGAAGATAAAAGTAGGGTGATAAGACAGTGAACAGTGAACAGTGAACAGTGAACAGTGTGACGGCAATTACAGAGAAGATTTCAGCAATAAAGGCGAGGATTGAAAAAGCTGCGCATAGGGCAGGGAGAAATCCTGAAGAAATAAAACTCATTGCGGTTACAAAGACCGTTGATTTAGAAAAGATAGCAGAGGCGGTCAGGGCAGGGGCGGTAATTTTAGGCGAGAACAGGGTGCAGGAAGCGCAGAAGAAAGTTAAGAGTTATGAGTTAAGAGTTATGAGTGAAGGAATAGAGTGGCATTTGATAGGACATTTACAGAGGAACAAGGCGAAGCAGGCTGTTCAGTTGTTTGACCTTATACATTCAATAGATTCTGCCGGACTTGCGGAGGAAGTAAACAGGCAGGCGGAAAAGATAAATAAAGTTCAGAGGGTGCTTGTTGAGGTGAAATTATCAGAAGAAGAGACAAAGCACGGTGTGTCTGAAAAAAATTTAATGCCTCTGCTTAAAAAAATAAACAGTCTAAAAAATTTAAAACTTGAGGGTTTAATGACAATGCCGCCTTTTTTTGATGAGCCTGAAAGAGCAAGACCGTATTTCAGAAGGCTGAGGGGAATCATGAATAATATTAACGCATCACGCGTTACGCATTACGAATTATGGGAGTTATCAATGGGCATGTCAAATGATTTTGAAGCTGCAATTGAGGAAGGCGCGACAATGGTCAGGATAGGGACGGCGATATTCGGGGAGAGGGGATTAAATGCCCAAATATAATATAGGTGAAATATTTAAAAACCCCGAAATAAAACACAGTCTAAGCCTATTTGATAAGAAACTTATTTCATCAATAAACCTTTACGATAAAAACGGCAAACCATATCTTAAATGTTACGGCTCAGATAAAGAACGTCCTGCCAAGCCGGAAGAAATAGTCAGACAGCTTTTCGTAAAAAAACTTTTAGATGACTATGGATATACAAAAGAACGCATTCAGGTTGAAAAAGACGTCTGGTTTGGCTCAGGGGTCTCAGACAAACGGGCTGATATCATAGTCTTACAAAAAGATCTTGAACATCCTTACATAATCGTTGAAGTCAAAAAGCCGAATCGTAAGGATGGGATTGAGCAGTTAAAGTCTTATTGTAATGCAGAGGGTTCACCAATAGGCGTCTGGACTAATGGAGCCGAGCTTGTTGTTCTTCACAGGGATGAACCGAATATTTTTGCAAATATTTCTGATATCCCAACTGTCGATCAATCTTTGCTGGATGTTATTCAGGAGCCGTGGACACTTGAGAAGCTCACTGAAAACAACAAATTGGTAACTGAAAAGTTATCTCTTAGAAAGCTCATAGAAGATCTGGAAGACCTTGTTCTTGCAAATGCAGGAGTGGATGCTTTTGATGAGGTCTTTAAGCTGATTTATGCAAAGCTGTATGATGAATGGGCAGCTAAGAATGTAAGAGGGCGAAAAGGGAGGATACATTTCAGAATTTATGGAGAGTCTCCAAAAGAGCTTTATGAAAAGATAAATAGTTTTTTTAATGATGCTAAAACTAAATGGAAGGGTGTGTTTGGCCCGATGGACAAGATTGAATTATTGCCCAGCCACTTAATGACATGCGTTTCATTTCTGCAGGATATTAAGCTTTTTAATTCCAATCTTCAAGTTATTGATGAAGCATTTGAATATCTGGTCACTCAAGTCGCGAAGGGCGCAAAAGGGCAATATTTTACTCCCCGCCATGTGATTGATATGGCAATTAAGATGCTTAACCCTAAAGAGACAGAAAAGGTTATTGACACAGCCGCTGGTTCATGCGGATTTACTGTTCATACAATCCAGTACATCGCCGGAGAACCTACATCGCCAAGTGGTCTCCCTGAACATGCAAGGGAGTTTGCACAGAATAATATATTCGGGATTGATTTTGATAACAGGTCTGTCAAAATCGCAAAGGCAATAAATCTCATAGCAGGCGACGGTAAAAGCAATGTTTACAAATTAAACTCTCTTGATTCTTCATCATGGGACGAGGAAGGGAAGTCTGCCTTCCGCCCGATGTTAAGTCGTTTCCCTGAAGATAGAGCCAAAGACGAGGATAATCATAAGAACTTTAAATATTTTGATTTTGATGTGCTCCTTACTAACCCCCCCTTTGCAGGTAATATAAAAGAAAAACAGATATTAAAAAACTATTATCTGGCAGAGAAAAAAGGCAAAACAATTTCTAAAATCGGCAGGGATATTTTATTTATAGAGAGAAATTTGAATTTCCTGAGACCCGGCGGAAGAATGGCAATTGTGCTTCCGCAGGGCAGACTTAACAATACTAATGATGAGTATATCCGTAAATTTATTATGGAGAGGGCGAAAATCCTTTCAGTTGTAGGTTTGCACGGCAATACATTTAAACCACATACAGGAACAAAAACCAGCGTCCTCTTTTTGCAAAAATATACTGAAGAAGAACTCAAAAAAATAAGCGCTGTTCAAAGCAAATATGAAAGGCAATGGCAGAAGTTTTTAGAGGAGACTCAAACAATTGCAATACGGAAAGAGATAAAAGAAGAAAGCCTCCCCCGAGAACTTGTTAATTTCCTAAACTCGTTTTATGGCAGTTATGAAGAAGATTTAGAAATTGCGGATGACGAGAAAGAGGATGATAGCGCAGCAACAAAGGCAGAAACTGTTGAAGATTTACAGGAAGATATAGCAACCTTGGAAGAAGAGATTGAATCTTTACAAAAGGAGTTTGCAGAAGCCGACTGTGAAAAGAAAAAGGAATTGAGCAAAAAGCTAAAGGCATTTCAAAAGAATCTTTCAGATAAAGAATATGCTCTCAATTTTAAAACCGTTGGAGAAAGGCTGAGTATCCTTTTAAACAGCAAAAGAGACCTTGAAGAATTTCATAAATCATGGCTTCAGTCAAAAAGCGTGAAAGAACTATCCTATCCCATCTTTATGGCAACATCGCAAAAATCCGGGAAAGACAACTCCGGCGAATATGTCTACAAAAAAGATGCAAACGGAGAAAGAATACTTGACGAGCATGGTCATTTAATTATTGCTCATGACCTTGATTTTATCTCTGACAAATTCGTAGAGTTTGCAGAAAAGCAGAGATTCTATTTCTGGAGAGATAGTTACAAATATAAAGAGGAAATGCCTAAAGCTGCAGAAGGTAAAGCTAAATACGGGAGAAAGTAATGCCGGAGATTGTTGCTGATAATATTTCAATTATTGAGACAAAAGAGCTTGAGCGATTTTCAAGAGTAGATGCCGAATACTACCAACCTAAATATCTGGCATTGCAGCAGCTATATAGTAAAGGCTTTTGGTCTCCTATCGGACAACATTTGAATGCTTGCGAATATGGTCTTTCCATAGCAATGAATGAAGACGGTAACGGATATGGCATATTGCGCATGGATAATTTGCAGGGCGGTTTTGCTTTTGATGATGAGCTAAAATACGCTCCTATTGATAAAAAAACTTTTGAAAAGTATAGATTGAAGAAAGATGATGTTTTATTCAACAGGGTCAACTCAGAAGAGTTTGTGGGCAGAACTGGAATCTATAAGCTGTCAGGAGCGCATGTATTTGCTTCATATTTAGTTAAATGTCAAACAAAAGAAAGCGAGCTATTACCCGACTATCTTAATATTTTCTTAAATACCAAGCATGGCATTCTGTCTATTAGGCGTATGTCTCGCAGAGCGGTTAACCAAGCGAATGTTAATGCCCAAGAATTAAAAGCAATTAAAATACTGCTCCCTCCTATAAAATTGCAGGAAGAAATAAAAGGCACTCTGGAAAAATCACACCAACTTTTTGAAAAGTCAGAAACATTGTATTCCCAAGCCGAGAGATTACTATTAGAGAC
>JACQZD010000098.1:2171-24677 GCA_016207865.1 Nitrospirota bacterium | reverse complement strand
TACGAAGTAAATTCTGGTGACACGATTACTGCAAAATGCATTGATGCCGAAGATTATCAGCCGAAGTATGAAAAAACCCTTAAAGTCATAAAAAGGTATCATGAAGGAGGTTCTTTAATAAAAGATGAATTTGTTCAGGTCAAAGATAGTTTTAGTAAAGCTCGCGACACTGCATATCAGTATATTGAAGTTGGAAGTGTTGATATTTCATCCGGAGATATTGAACGACTGTATTTAATATGTGACGAATTGCCTGCAAACGCAAAAATAATTGTGGGTGGGGGAGAGTTAATTGTTTCTAAAGTTAGACCCACAAGAGGGGCTATTACAATTATTCCTGACGATTGGAAGGGGGTTGTTTGCAGCGGGGCATTTGTTGTTCTTAGAGAGAAAGGAAAATTTAAAAAAGAAGTTCTTAATGTTTTCTTAAAATCACAAGCTGGGAAGGAATTACTTGGCAGGCCTGTAACTGGGACGTCGTATCCAACTATAGACGATAATGATATTTTAGACTTGCCTGTACCTCTAATAAAAGCTGACATCCAAAATCAAATTGCCGAATTAGTTCAACAATCCCATGTCGCTTGTCGTCAGGCAAAAAAGCTTTTAGAAGAAGCCAAGCGGAAGGTTGAGGAAATGATTGAAAAGGGGACAGGATAATATGCGCATTCTTTCCGATGAAGAAATATCAGCTTTACTTTCAGAACCAAAAAATGTTCCTAATAATTTGTTTTCAAGGCTTGAGGCAAAAGATAAAGCCAATTTTCAACACAAAGAAAAGGAAATTGATATTGAAGGAAGCAATGGTAATCTCTTCAGGGTAATCATAAGACAAAGCAAACAAAACATTTTAGACTTTTCAATTATTTTAACTTTACAAGAGAAAGATTCCAACTTAGAGTATAACCTTCTCAGGTTTAACGGCAAGCATCCATCACAGCATACCAATAAATTGGAGAAGGAAAACAAGAAGCAGGGTCATACATTTAGTCCGGCATTCCATATTCACAGGGCGACTCAGAGATATCAGGAGAACGGGTACAAGATTGATGGATATGCAGAAGTAACTACAAAGTATTCAGATTTTAATACCGCTCTTGAACAATTCTTGTTAGAATGTAATATAAAACGTGAAGGTGACAGTGCTCAGACATCCCTTTTTGAAGGAGGTGCCCATTAATGAATATTGAATCATTAGAAAAAGAATTTAAGAGCAAAATTTGTGATGAAATTAATCTGACACAAGAAGGCTTAAACAGATTTATTGTTTTCAATCCTTTTATGTTTGATGACGGAGACCATCTCGTTGTTTTATTGAAAGGTACAGAAGGGAAGTGGCGTTTCTCTGATGAAGGACATACTTTCATGCATGTTAGTTACGAGGATATTGACATTGACAAAGGAACAAGGAAAAAGGTTGTTGATAATGTGCTTTTGAGTTATGGGATAAAAAATCAGGAAGGGGAATTAATATCCGATATACAGGATAATCAATTCGGTGACGCCTTGTATAGTTATTTGCAGGGATTAATAAAAATAACTGATATTAATTACCTATCAAGGGAACGTGTCAGGTCAACTTTTATGGAAGACTTCAAAGCTCTGATTGAAGAAAAAGTTCCGTCAGATAGACGTATTTTTAATTATTTTGACAAGCAACATGACCCTGATAGTAAATATATGATTGATTTCAGGATAAACGGCATGACACGACCTTTGTTGGTTTTTGGTATCCAGAACGATGATAAATGCAGGGATGTTACCATAACTTGTCTGCAATTTGAAAAGTATGGAGTGCCATTTAGGTCCATGGCGATTTTTGAAGATCAGGAATCAATACACCGCAAGGTATTGGCAAGGTTCAGTGATGTATGTGATAAACAGTTTTCAACATTAGCAACAAATAAAGACAGGATAAGCAAGTACCTGTCTGAAATTATGGAAAAAAACAACTAAGAGGTGTGGCAGGCATGATCGGTTTCATCGGCGGCGGGAACATGGCGGAGGCTATTATAAAAGGAGTTAAGAGTTCAGAGTTAAGAGTTAAGAGTCAAGAAATTATAGTCTCGGAGCCGAGGGAAGACAGGAGGCAGTATCTTGAGGAGAACTATGGGGTTAAAACAACCTCTTCAAATAAAGATGCGGCTGCTTTAAGCGGCATTATAATCCTTGCCGTTAAGCCTCAGAATATGGGGGCTGTGCTTGATGAAATCAGCGCTGAAGTCACAGAAGATAAGACAGTGGTTTCAATTGCCGCAGGCCTTACGCTTGCATTTTTATCTTCAAAATTAAAGACGAAAAAACTAATCAGGGTCATGCCGAATACTCCGGCGCTTGTTCAGGAAGGGATGTCTGTCATGTCCATGTGCGAGTGCATTCATGATAAAGATGTTGCAATAGTCAGAGATATCTTAATGTCCATAGGGAAAGTGATTACATTGCCTGAAAAATATATGGACGCCGTGACTGCTCTGTCAGGAAGCGGGCCTGCATTTACTGCATTTTTTATTGAGGCGATGATAGATGCCGGAGTGAAAACCGGATTAAGCAGGGACCATGCGTCAGAACTTGCGGTGCAGACCATTATTGGCACGGCAGAGCTTCTTAAGACAGGCCTGACGCCGGAGAAATTAAGGGGAATGGTTACATCACCCGGAGGCACGACTGCCGCAGGGCTGAAGGCCTTTGAGGAAAAAAACTTTAAGGATATTGTTGCCTACGCTATTGAGGCGGCAGTGAACAGGGCGAAGGAATTGGGGAGGTCAGGAGGAGGTTAGGATGTTTATCCTTGCAAATTTAATATCAGCCGCAGCGCAGATACTGGACATAGCGCTGTCGGCATACATGTGGATTGTAATAATTGCAGCGCTTATAAGCTGGGTGAATCCCGACCCGTATAATCCTATCGTGAAATTTTTACACTCAGTGACAGACCCTGTCCTCAGGCCGATAAGAAGGAGGATTGGGTTCGGGCTCGGCATTGATATTTCGCCTATGATAGTGATACTGATAATTCTCTTTATCAGGCGTTTTCTGGTATCATCTTTGATTGAGATAGCGTTAAAAATTAAAAATTAAAAAATCCATACATGAGTTTGACTTACCAATAACCAATAACAAATAACTTATAACACTTCCGGAGGGCATATGAGGATTACACCGCTTGATATTCAGCAGAAACAGTTTGCAACCAAATTCAGGGGATTTGATATTGAAGAGGTTGATTCCTTTCTTGAGCTTATAAGAGAGGAAATGGAAGAACTCCTGAGAGAGAATGCCAATCTTAGAGAGGAAGTGAGGCTGATAGAGAGGCAGTTGAAGGATTACAAGAATATTGAAACAACCCTGAGGGATACGCTTGTTGCAACCCAGCAGATGACTGAAGAATATAAGGAAAATGCAAAGAAAGCGGCTGAACTTATAAAGAAAGAAGCTGAACTTCAGGCGGATGAGATGCTGAAAAAGGCGCATGAAAAGATAGTTAAAATTCATGAGGACATAACAGACCTTAAGGGAGTAAGAAGGCACTTTAAGGAAGAGTTAAGCCGGCTGATACAAAGCCATCTGAAGATGCTTGAGTTTGATAAAGAGAGGACAGAAACCCCTGCCGAGGGCGCGTAGAGATGAAGTTTAAGGCTTTGAAGGGCATACAGGATATTCTGCCTCCTGAAACATCCGGCTGGCAGCGCATAGAAGCCGCTGCCAGGGAAATTTTTAAGACCTACGGATTCAGGGAAATCAGGCTTCCTGTAATTGAATCAACAGAGATTTTTCTGAGAAGCATCGGAGAGACGACTGATATAGTTGAGAAGGAGATGTACACGTTTACGGACAAGGCTGACAGGAGCGTAACTCTTAGGCCTGAAGGCACTGCGCCTTTTGTCAGGGCCTTTGTAGAGCATCACCTTTTTAACGAGCCGCCGCCGCAGAAATTTTATTACATGGGCCCGATGTTCAGGTATGAAAGGCCCCAGGCCGGCAGGCAAAGGCAGTTTCATCAGATAGGCGTTGAGGCCTTAGGCGTTGAAGATCCCAAGATTGACGCAGAGATTATTTCTCTGCTTTTACTGCTTTTGGAAAAAATCGGGATTAAGGACGCACAGTGCGAGGTTACCTCTATCGGCTGTGTTCAATGCCGTCCTGCTTTCAGAGCTGCGCTTAAGGATTTTTTTAAAGACAGGCTTGGTCTTTTTTGCGACGACTGCAAAAGGAGATATGAACTTAATCCGCTCAGAATCCTTGACTGCAAGGTTGAGGCCTGCATAAACGGGCGTCAGGGCGCGCCTTCGGTTATAGATTTTTTATGCGGGGACTGCACAGAGCATTTTAACGGCGTACAGTATTATCTTAAACTTCTAAGCGTTCCTTATACTGTCAATCCGGGCTTGGTAAGGGGGCTTGATTATTATATGAGGACTGCGTTTGAGATAAAAAATTATTCCCTCGGGGCGCAGAATGCAGTGGCTGCAGGCGGCAGGTACAACGGGCTTGTGGAGGAATTCGGAGGTCCCAAAATCCCCGGAATCGGCTTTGCAATAGGCGTGGAGAGAATCGTAACTCTTTTAACCGGGCTGTCTGACGGACATGAGGGACCCGATGTCTTCCTGTGTTCCCTGAGCAGCGAGGCCGGAGAAAAGACTGCTGTGCTTGCAGGGCAGTTGAGGCTTGAGGGTTTATGGGTTGAGATAAGCTATGATAAATCATCACTCCGGAGCCAGATGCGGAGGGCTGACAGATTACGCGCTAAGAATGTAATTGTTGTGGGAGAGGATGAGATGAAAAGTCAGACGGCTGTCATAAAAAACATGCAGGATAAAACAGAAATCAGCGCCGCACTTGACGCCGGGGAAATACTGAGAATAATCAGAGGCAGTAAGTAGTATTTAATGTATAGACATTGCAATTTATTAATGTCCAATTACAAAGCTCAAATGCCAAATGTTTGGAATTTGGATTTTGGAATTTGACATTTCCCCTTAATATTTATGTATAAAAGCAGGTTAAGCCACAAAGTTATTCTTGCCTTCCTTGTATTTTATCTGACCCTTGCCCTGCCGTTGATATTCATTGTTTTTTCCCCGTCTGATTATGTGAGTGGACTTACTATTGACCAGTATATTACAAAGATGCATAAAACTATTATCGGGTTTTCTGTTTTAGCTTTTTTTTCTGCGCTGGTCTTTGCATTGTTTTTTATCAGGGGAATACTGAGGTCCGCCAGAAATCTTCATGACGGAGTTACAAGAATGAGGAGGGGCGAGACGAAGGTCTCACTCCAGGTATATTCCACTGATGAACTTGGAGAGGTCACAGAGGCGTTCAATGAAATGTCCGCTACCATCCATGAATACACGGAAGAGCTGAAGAAAAAAGACCTTTATATAAATACAATGCTGGACCCCCTATGGGTTGTTGACATAGAAGATGTTGTGATTGACATAAATCCGGCCTTTACTGTCCTTTTAGGCTATGAAAAAGCAAACGCCGTCGGAATGTGCCTTTATGAATTTTTTGATGGGAAAAACCGCAAGATAATACAAACACAGTCGAAATATTGGGAAAAGATGCTGTCCCATACCTTTGAGGTGGAAATTAAAAATATTTATAACACTAATATCCCTGTGTTGATAAGCATTGCCCCGGTTTTAAAAGATAAGAAAATGATAGGGAAGGTCGGAGTGTTTAAGGATTTCAGGTCGCAGAGGGCGCTCAGGGAAAATATGGCAAATATCATACTGGACTGCATACCGGACGGAGTTTACACGATTAATACGGAAAAGGTTATTACTGCGATGAACAGCGCCGCCGAAAAAATCCTTGGAGTCCCGAGAGGCGTTGCCATAGGCAGGCCCTGTTCCAAGGTGATTATTCATACGGATCAGGAAGGCAAACCTCTTTGTGAGCAGTGCCCTATGTCAATCGCAATGAAGGGAGAGGCCATACGCATAGAAACAACCCTTCAAATAGGGGGCCGGCTGACAGCGCTTCTTATTACGTGTTCACCCCTTTTTACGCCTGACGGCAAAATAACCGGCGCAGTTCAGGTCTTCAGGGATATTTCAGAGGAGAAAGAAATTGAACAGATGAAAACTGATTTTGTAGAGTCTGTCTCCCATGAATTCAGGACGCCCTTGTCGGCAATTGTAGGCATGACGGAAATGCTGATGGATGATGCGGTCAAAGGCTCCAAGAAGGATGAATACCTTAATACAATTTACAGCGAGGCCTTAAGGCTTTCTGATATGGTCTCTCAGCTTCTGGATATTTCAACGACAGAGCACGGGCATATACATTTTGAAAGAGTGCTTATTGATTTAAATGCCCTTATCTCTTTATGCATAAGCACCTATGAAACCAAAAAGGCGGTAAAAGACAAGGGAGCAATTATCAGTTTTACCGATTCCCGCAAGGATGCCGATTTACATCCGTTTTTCGGTGATAAAAACAGGCTGAAACAGGTTATAATAAATTTACTGGATAATGCAGTCACTTATTCTGACGACGGCGTCAGGGTGGCAGTTGAGCTTAAGACTTACAATAAGAATACAATAATCAGCGTAAAGGATTCCGGATGGGGGGTGCCGCCGGAGGACCTTCCGCACATATTTAAGAGGTTTTACAGGGGCAGACACAGCAGGGTTCTGAAGGGCACGGGGCTCGGCCTGCCTCTTTGCGAGGAAATGGTAAAGCTGCATGCAGGAACTATAACAGTGGAAAGCGAACTTGGCAGGGGCAGTGAATTTGTGCTGACCTTCCCGTCCGAAGAAGGATAATAAAGTCAGAGATGATGAAAAAGGTTATTATTGTTGATGACGAAGCGTTTATTCTTATGATTCTTGAGGATAAACTTAAGTCGGCCGGCTTTAAGGTATTGACGCGCAGGAACGGGCAGGGGATAATGGAGCTTTTAAAATCAGAAAAGCCCGACCTTTTAATCGTAGACTGGATGCTGCCCGATACAACAGGCATAGATATATGCAGGATGATAAAAAACACGCTGGAACTATCTGCAGTCCCTGTATTTATGCTTACTGCAAAAGGGCAGGAAGCAGATGAAAAATACGCGATGGAAAGCGGAGCGGTGAAATATATAACAAAACCATTCAGTCCCAAGACGCTTCTTAACCTTGTTATTGAAACGATTGGAGAGGCAAAATAATGGCGGCAAAACCCCGGACAGCCGATAAACCGAAAAGTCAGATAGACCAACTGCGGGATGATCTCCTTGTAACAACGCGCGAGCTCAGCGGCGCCTATGAAGAATTATCAATTTTTCACCGCCTTTCACTGACACTTGCAGGGCTGACGCTTGAGCAGATTTATGACAAGCTTTTTGATGAGATTCAGGCGATGCTTGATGTTAAGACAGTGGCCATTATGCTGATAAACGAAGAAGGGAATGAATTATACACTGTTTCCTTCAGGGGCAAATGGCCTGGCGGAAAGGTATTTAAAAAAGGAAATAATATCTTTTGGACCACGATTGAACAACGCGCGCCAAAGGTGGTGGGCGACATTATAGGGCTTTCGGCCAGGATAAAAATAAGTCCTGTCCTGATATGTCCTGTAATTGGAAAGAAAAAAGCGCTCGGCGCCATTATCATCGGTGAAAGGAAGTCTGGAAAGGAGTTTTATTCAGCTGATATTAAATTCCTGCTGGCCATTGCATCTCAGGCGGCGCTTGCAATGGAGAATGCTTCTTTATATCAGGAACTTGAAAATCTTCTGCTCAGCACGGTTGTCGCTTTCGGCAAGGCTATTGACTCAAGGTCGCACTGGACGTACGGTCATTCCGACAGGGTGACGAAATATGCGGTTGACATTGCCAGAGAGATAGATATGGATAATGACTTTATAGATAAACTCAAGATTTGCAGCCTTCTGCATGATATAGGGAAAATTACAATACCGATAGATATATTGGACAAACCGGCAGGCTTGACGGAATTGGAAATGAATCAGATGAACCGGCACCCGTTTGTAGGCGCCAGGATTTTTGAGGATTTTAAACCATTTAAGGATATAGTAGAGGGTATTAAGCACCATCACGAAAGATGGGACGGCAATGGTTTTTACGGAGAATTAAAAGGTGAGAAAATACCGCTCATGGCAAGGATAATTGCCGTTGCCGATGCCTATGATGCATTGACATCCGACAGGCCGTACAGAAAGAAAAAAAACAGGGAAGAAGTTATTACCGAGATAACTGACAAGGCAGGCAAACAATTTGACCCTAAATTAGTTCAGATTTTTTTAAAAGTCATAGATTCATACGATTCAGAAAGAGCATAATGACTGGCAGAAAAGACATCTGTAAAACTTTAAATCATTATATTGAGGCTGATGTTCTCATGGAAGGTACAGGCATAATTCTTGCCGGCGGGGAGAATAAGCGCATGCCTGTTTTGAAGCCGTTTATTGAGATTAACGGCGAAAGGATTATTGAGAGAAGTCTTAGAATAATGAAGCGGCTTTTCAGGGAGACCTTTATTGTCACCAACCAGCCCGAGCATTACCTGTATCTTGAAGCACGCATGCTGGGTGATGCTTATAATATAAGGGGGCCTATGACAGGCGTGGTTACGGCGCTTTTAAATGCGCCGTCCGCGTGGGTATTTGTTTCTGCATGCGATATGCCGTTTATAAATGAAGAATTAATAAGATATATGGCTTCAAAAAGACGTGGCTGCGATGCGGTGGTGCCACTGCTGAATAACAGGACAGAGCCGCTTTTTGCCTTCTACTCCGGCAAGCTATTGCCGCTGATGGAGGAGGCGGTTCTTTCGGGGAAGACGGCGCTAAAAGATTTTTTAGTCAATAAAAGGGTAAAATACGTGAAAACCGGAGAGATAAAAAGCATAGACAAGGAGGCCAGGTCTTTTATAAATCTTAACTGCCCTGAGGATGTGAGGCGTTTTTTATCTCACGGCGGAAAGCGGAAAAATTAACTTTTAAAATTTGTCATTAAGGAGGAGATATGTTTGGACTTGGAATGCCGGAACTGATTATAATTTTGGTGATTGTAATAGTTGTATTCGGCGCCTCAAGGCTTCCGGAATTGGGCAAAGGCATCGGAGAGGCGATAAGGAATTTCAAAAAATCATCCTCAGAGCCGAAAGAAATAGATGTGACGCCGAAGAAAAATGCTCAGGCCGAAGAAGGCAAGGAAAAGAAATCCTAAGCAATGGCTTATGAAACGGACTCACCGTCAGCCTTTGCCGGGATTGACCTTAAGGCCCTTTCGCGCAACCTTGATGCAGTCAGGAAGAAGACAAAAAACAAATCTGCGATTTTAGCCGTAGTCAAGGCAGGGGCTTACGGTCACGGCGCGGTGCAGGTCTCACGGCAGCTTCTGGATAAAGGCGCATCAATGTTAGGCGTTGCCTTTGCGGACGAGGCAATTGAACTCAGGGATGCAGGCATAAAGGCGCCTGTGCTTGTTTTTTTTGACAGGGATAATACAGAGGCATATTTTGAATATAAACTGACGCCTGTTGTCTTTGACCTTGAGACAGCCCGCAGAATCGCCGACGAGGCTCACAGGCGCAGATGCAGGCTGCCTGTACACATCAAAGTTGACACCGGCATGGGGCGCATTGGTTTCACTCCGCAGAATGCGTTTCAGTCCATCATTAAAATCTCCCGGATGAAAAATATTGAGCTTGAAGGCATTATGAGCCATTTTTCAGAGGCAGACCTCGCTGATAAGGAATTTGCCTTACGGCAGATAGAAAACTTCATTTATCTTGTGAAATCCCTGAAAAAAAGGAATGTCAGTTTTAAATTCCGTCATATGTCAAACAGCGCCGCTGTCATGAGTCTTCCTGAGGCTCACTTCAACATGGTCCGACCCGGCATAATGCTCTACGGCTGCGGCATAGGAGAAAACAGACTCAGCCCTGTATTGAGCCTTAAAAGCAGAATTATACAAATTAAAAAAGTTCCTGCCAATACACCGGTCAGCTATGGTAGAACCTTTATTACAAGGAGAAAAAGCGTTATAGCCACTGTCCCTTTGGGTTACGCAGACGGATATAACAGGAAACTCTCAAACTGCGGCGAGGCGCTTGTAAACGGCAGGCGCGCGCCTGTTGCCGGAAGGGTCTGCATGGATACAGTCATGCTTGACGTTACGGAAATCCCCGGAGTCAAAGAAAACACTGAGGTTGTTTTAATCGGGCGGCAGGGGAAAGAAAAAATTACCGCGCGCGATATCGCAGACAAAATCGGCACCATTCCCTACGAGGTGCTTACGTCAATAGGCAGCAGGGTTAAAAGGGTGTATAAGTTTTAAATACTGCCTTTAAAAATTCCCTGTTCAGCTTTGCAATAAACTGCACTTTAATGCCTTTGGGGCAGGCGGCCTGACATTCGTAATGATTGCCGCAGCTGCCGAAGCCTTCATTCATCATGGACTCTGTCATCATGCACACGCGCCGCGCAGACTCAATTCGTCCCTGCGGGAGCATTGCAAGATGCGTTATCTTTGAAGCGGTAAAAAGCATTGCAGAACCGTTAGGACAGGCGGCAACGCATGCGCCGCACCCGATACATTCAGCGGCATCCATTGCAGTGTCAGCATCTTCTTTTGGAATAAGGATTGCATTGGCGTCAGGGACTCCGCCTGTGTGGACAGAAATGTAACCGCCTGACTGGATGATGCGGTCCAGCGCCCCGCGGTCCACTATTAAATCCTTAATTACAGGGAACGCCTTTGCCCGCAGGGGTTCAATATATATTATATCACCGTCTTTAAAATGTCTCATGTGAAGCTGGCAGACCGTTGTCTTTTCCCTATGCCCGTGAGGCACGCCGTTAATAACCTGCGAGCAGGAGCCGCAGATGCCTTCGCGGCAGTCATGGTCAAAGACTATAGTCTCGTTCCCATTTTTGACGAGCTCTTCATTAACCGCATCCAGCATCTCAAGGAATGACATCTCAGGGCTTATGTCTTTTGCCTCGTGCCGCTCAAGCCTGCCCTTTTCATCGGGTCTTTTTTGCCGCCAGATAAATAATGTAAGGTTCACTTATAACTCCTTACCGCAAGTTCTGCATTTTCAAACTTCAGCGGTTCCTTGTGAAGCTCCGGCTCCCTGTCAGCGCCTTTAAATTCCCATGCCGCAGTGTAGCAGAAATTTTCATCGTCGCGCCTGGCCCCGCCATCCTGCGTCTGATACTCAATGCGGAAATGCGCACCGCAGGATTCCCTGCGGTGAAGGGCGTCGCGCGCCATCAGCTCTCCGAATTCAAGAAAATCCGCGATACGCCCCGCCCTTTCCAGTTCCTGATTTAATTCGTTTCCGCTGCCGGTAATTTTCACGTTTTGCCTGAATTCTGCGCGGAGCGGAGGAATTAATTGAAGGGCTTTCTTAAGTCCTTCCCCGCTGCGCACCATCCCGACATTATCCCAAAGTATCCTGCCGAGTTCACGGTGGAATTCGGATGCTGTTTTCCGCCCGTTTACTGAAAGAAGTTTTTTAATATAACTTTCAGCGTCATCTCCGGATTTTTTAAATTCAGAATGTTCTGCATTAACTTTTCCAGGCGCTGTTTCAGCAAGGTAGCCTGCTATTGTGTGAGGGATTATGAAATAGCCGTCCGCAAGCCCCTGCATAAGCGCGCTTGCGCCGAGCCGGTTGGCGCCGTGGTCTGAAAAATTAGCCTCGCCGAGAACAAACAGTCCTGGTATGCTGCTTTGCAGATTATAGTCCACCCACAGCCCGCCCATGGCGTAATGGGGCGCCGGATATATGCGCATAGGCTGTTTATAAGCATTTTCTCCGGTGATTTTTTCATACATTTCAAAAAGGTTGCCGTATCTTTCACGGATTTTGTCACGGCCTGCGCGTTTAATCGTATCTGCAAAATCAAGATAAACGCCCGTGCCGCCGCCTGCGCCGAATCCATTGTCGCAAATCGCTTTAACTGCGCGTGAGGCTATGTCGCGCGGCGCGAGATTTCCGTATGCAGGATACATGCGTTCAAGAAAGTAATCGCGTTCGCTTTCAGGAATCTCCACGGGCGCGCGCCTGTCTCCTTTATTCTTAGGCGCCCATATCCTTCCGTCATTTCTAAGGGATTCTGACATGAGGGTAAGTTTGGATTGACGGCCGCCTGAAACAGGAATGCATGTAGGATGAATCTGAGTTAAGCAGGGGTTTGCAAAAAACGCCCCTTTCTTGAAGGCGCGGTATGCCGCAGTGACGTTTGAGCTCATTGCGTTTGTGGAAAGGTAAAAAATATTTGAATAACCTCCGGTGCAGAGGCAGACGGCATCTGCCGCAAAGCCGTTAATCTCTCCGGTAACCATGTCGCGCACGGTAATCCCTTTAGCCTCGCCGTCAATAACCACAAGGTCCAGCATTTCTTTACGGGGATGAAGGGTGACGGTTCCTGCCTTTATCTGGAGCGAAAGAGCTCCGCAGGCTCCGAGCAGTAATTGCTGTCCGGTCAGCCCTCTTGCGTAAAAGGTGCGCGAGACCTGCGCCCCTCCGAATGAACGATTTTCAAGATAACCGGCATAGTCGCGCGCAAAAGGCACGCCCTGCGCAACGCACTGGTCCATGATGTTATTGCTGAGCATGGCGAGCCTGTAAACATTTGCCTCGCGAGCTCTGAAATCTCCGCCTTTTATTGTGTCGTGGAAAAGACGGAGGATGCTGTCTCCGTCGTTTGCATAATTCTTTGCGGCATTGAGGCCGCCCTGAGCCGCAATGCTGTGTCCCCGCCGTGGACTGTCCCCCACTTTTCAGCAAGAGGTCCTGATGGACATTTTCCGTTAAGAATCATAGGAACCTCAACACCCCGGCAAGAACAAAAACCGGTATTGCAATATACCCTAAAAAAATAATTATAGCCGCTAACATTCCGGACTTTGTAATAACCGGGAAGGTCCGTTCATTGTTGATTCCAAGCGTTTGAAAAGAACTTTGTATTCCATGAGCCAAATGTAAAGCTACTGCGGCTATTGCCGCTATGTAAACAGATGAAATAAAGAAACTCTGAAAACTCAGCACAAGCATCCTGAACACATCAGGCCTTCCTGATGAATCAATGTGTTTAACTGGAAAAACGGCATGGAAGGTGAAATGCAGAAGATGAAAAATAAGATAGGCCGCAATTGCAAGCCCTGTCCATATCATGGTCCTTGATGCAAAAGTAGAGCGGAGATTTCTCCTGACTTCATAAGCCTCAGGCTTTGCGGCATAGTTTTCAAGGGTAATCTGAATGCCGAAAAAAACATGAAGTGAAAGTGCGGAGAATATTATAAAACGGTAGGCCCACACAAATAAACTGAGACTGTGAAGTTTTGCGGCATATGCATTGATACTGCCCGGTTCTGCGAAAACGGAGATATTTCCCGTCAGATGCGCAAAGATGAATAGGACCATTAAAATACCCGTAACGGCCATTACAATTTTTCTGCCCCCGGTGTTTTTAAAAAATTGCATTTTCAATTAAAAAAACAACTAAAGTCAGGATGGTCCCGATACATCGAGACCATGACAACTAAAACAACCCATATTTTCGGGTAAATAACAACCAGTAAAAGCTGAAAGTTTTTTAACAGATTCTTATGATATTACAACTTTTTTGGGAAAAATACACAGGGGATAGAGGTTGCAGTTTGAAAATTCTTTACAGATACACCAGCCTGTTGCCGCCGCTTTTTTTGGCAAGGTAAAGCGCCTGGTCCACTTTTTCCAAAATCGCCGGTATGTCTGCCGCGGCATCGTCAGGGCAGGAGATGAGTCCGATGCTGATTGTCAGTTTATTGGGAGGCAGTTCTGCGTCCTGAAGTATTGAAGACAGTTCAATTTGTTCTCTCAGTCTTTCTGCAATATGTATTGCATCAACCTTCCGGGTTTGAGGGAGAAGGACCATGAATTCATCTCCGCCGAATCTTGCAGCAATGTCTATTGAACGCAGGGAATTTGTAATGGAGGCGGCTAAAACCTTGAGGACCTTGTCGGTTGCGATATGTCCATAGGTGTCATTATATTTCTTAAATCTATCTATATCAAGCATGAAAAGACTGAACGGCTGTTTAAATCTGTTGAAACGTGCAATCTCCTCGGTAAGTCTCTGGTCCAGAAACCGTCTGTTAAGCACACCTGTCAGAGGGTCGGTTATTGACAATTTTTTCTTCTCTTCACTTTGTTTGTACAGCTGATTTCTTTCTATGGCTATTGCGGCATTAGTCACAAGCGGCTGCAGAAGTCTCAGGTCGTTTTCATTAAATACCCCGCCCATTATTTTGTCGGATATGTTGAGGACGCCCGTTACCCTGTCTTCAATTTTCAGCGGAACGCTTAAAAAAGATTTTGTTTTATAACGCGGCTTGTTTTTCTGATTTAGCCTCGGGTCGTTTTCAACATCCTGCACCAGAATCGGTCTGCCGGTTTCAAACACTTTGCCGGAAATTCCTTCACCTTTTTTAATTTTAATTTCTTTTGCCAGAATGCTGTCTATTCCCCTTTTGGCCTCAACGAGCAGTTCTGAACCGTCAAAGTTTAAAAGCATGAGAGAGCCTTGCTCGGCCTTGAGCATTTGAGTGGATTTATCCATGATAGTTTCCATCAGGCTGCCCCATTCATGGACAGAGGCAATAGCCTCCGTGCAGTTGGAAATGGAATCCAGCATTTCATCTTTTTTTTCGTGGATTGCGAGCCTGAGGATATTATTTTCAAATGCAACCTTAGCGTGGTCCCTGAAGGCATTGATGATTTTCATGTTTTCATGGGAAAGCTCTTTGTCAAATATCCAGATCATTCCTTCCATCTCCCCGGAAATAAAGATAGGGAAAATATGAACGGATTCAAGCTCCTGAATTTGTTTTTCCGCGAGGAACTTTCCCGCTACGCTGCTGATGTCTTTCAGCGCAAGGCTTAATACCGCCGGCTTTGCGCTGGAGAGCCTGAGAATAAGCTGATTATCAAAGGCCAGGTTAATATTCATAAGATTAACCTTGTGCGGGCCCTTGCTGTATATTGCTTTAAATCCTGAGGTCCGGGAGTCTTTCAGCATTATTGCAGATGAAGTAGTCCCGATTACAAACTCAATTGCGTCTAAGACGTAGCGGCAGGTAATATCGGTATTTTTGGGAAACTTATCAAAAGCTCCGGTGTCAAATACCGCTGAAAACCTGCCGAGTTTTTCAGTAAGTCCGGTTTTTTCCTTAAGGTTGTTCAACAGGCAGTTTACTGATTTGTAAATGTATTCAGCGATTTCCTTTGCCCGGGCTGCATCAACAAAACTGAGAGGGGCGTTGATTTGAATATTTCTGTTGCATGCGATCTTCAAAAATTTAAGAAAATCCCCGTATGAGGCATGAGTTCCCCTGCCAGCAATTGCAGCTTTTTCCCCGTTATATTCTATGGGGACTGAGAAATTCATTATCATGGAGGGACACTTATAGACCAGGGGTTCATTCAGTTTTAGGGATTCTATAATTGATTGACTGCATGATGCAGGACATCCGGAGCCGGCTGCAGAACATGACTTAATAATCTCGCACGCAGGATTTTCTTTTGTAGAATATATCAGGGCGCCGTCTGAATCATAGACGCTTATGGAGAAATCCGTGATGTTTGAAAGCAGCAGGAGAAATTTTTTGCAATCGTCAGAGGAAAGTAACTGCTTAACAGATGGAGCTTTTTTCATAACCCCCCGTTTCCTCTACGTAAAAATAGCTGTGAACGCCCTGGTATTAGTAATCTAACATTAACATATAATAAGCTGCCTGTCAAGCTTTTAGTCACCACTGTTGATAAATTTTACACCATTAACAACAGTTAATTCCTAAAATAATTATGCTGTTGTTTATTAAATGCAGGGTGAACTTTTTTATAACAAATCCATTTAATTTTTGCAAGTAAAATAAATCAGAGTATTATGGCTGCTTATATCAGCTGCCGGTAAGTTTATAAGGGTCAAGTATGCGCTGTGCTTCCGTTTTCGTTAAAATCCCTTTTTCAATTACAACCTGTTTTACGGTCTTTCCGGTTTTATATGCCTCTTTGGCAATTTCAGCGGCTGACGCATAACCGATTATGGGATTAAGGGCGGTTGCAAGGGCCGTGCTTGTCTCCGCATATTCCCTGCACCTTGCCTTATTTGCCGTTATGCCTTTAAAGCACTTTTCATTGAAGGCATTAACGGCATTAGAAAGTATGTCAATTGAGAAAAGCAGGTTGTGGGCTATAACAGGCTTCATAACATTTAGCTCAAGCTGTGACGCCTGGACTGCGCAGGCAATAGTGGTATCGCAGCCCAGGACCTGGAAACAGACCATATTAAGCATTTCAGCCATCACGGGATTTATTTTCCCGGGCATTATTGAAGAGCCGGGCTGGACTGCGGGCAGGGTTATTTCCGCAAATCCCGTGCGGGGGCCTGAACTCAAAAGGCGGATGTCATTGGCTATTTTTGTGAGGGTCACGGAAACGCCCCTGAGCGATGCGCTCAGTTCAAGCGCGGGATATACGTTTTGTATGCCTTCAAAAGTGTTTGCGGCGCTCCTGAATTTTATTCCGGTAAGTTTTGCTATCTCTTTTACAATGCGTTTTCTGAATTTCGGATGCGCGTTTATCCCTGTTCCGACGGCATTGCCGCCTATGGGCAGATTAAGGAGGGATTCGGATGCATTTTGTATCCTCCGCATATCATTTTTTACTGACTCTGCAAAACCGCTGAATTCCTGACCGAGGGTCATAGGCACTGCGTCCTGCAGGTGGGTCCTGCCGGATTTGACGACCTTCTTGAATTCCTTTGATTTTTTTGACAGCTCTTTGTACAGCCCGTTCAGCGCCGGAAGCAGAAATTCTTTGACTGACTCAAATGCTGAAATACAGATTGCAGTGGGGATTGTGTCATTGGTTGACTGCGCCATGTTGACGTGGTCATTGGGGTGGATAATTTTGTAACAGCCTCTTTTAGCGCCGAGCAGTTCAATCGCCCTGTTTGCAATGACCTCATTGGCGTTCATATTCTGGGAGGTGCCGGCTCCCGCCTGATAAACATCAACTACAAACTGGCTGTCATGAAGACCTTCAATAACCTCTGCGGCAGCCTTCTCAATTGCTTTAAGAATTTTTTTATTAATTAATCCGAGAGAGCCGTTTGTGCGTGCGGCGGCAAGCTTAATGATTCCCTGCGCCCTTATGAACCGGCGTGGAAGCCTGAGTCCGCTTATTGGAAAATTATCCTGCGCCCTTTTTGTCTGCGCGCCGTAATAGGCTTTATCAGGCAGTTTCACGCTGCCGAGAGTGTCTTTTTCAATTCTCAAAATATAACCTCCGGGTACTCAATGGACAATTTTTAAAGTTAATCATCTTTGCCACGAATACGGATTCTTGATTCCTCTACAATCCACAAATGTTGTTTTAGAGGTTCGCGGGCAATAAGAGATAGAATACACTGGAATACTTTTATGACATGTTGTTTTGCTTGACTGCCAACCCTTAAAACAATAATCCCTGAAAACTCATGCGGCGGATACGCTCTAATATCAGAAAAATCAGTATCTAAAGTAACAAGAACGCGATTTTCACTCTTACATACATTTATAAGAACCGGATCATTAACGCCCTGTAATTTTTGCTCATTTACGGTTTTTGCATCATGTCCGGCATTAATAAGCATTTCAGAAAGCTCAATAGGGAGGTTTTCGTCTATCTTGAATTGCATATTCCCCTATGCTGTCACAGATACCAGTCGTTCCCGGGATAGTTCAGCCGCATAGGCAATGGCTGCCTTAATATCTTCTGGGCTTAGCGATGGATAGCTTTTCAAAATTTCATTTTCGCTGCTGCCTTCTGCTAAGTTATCCAGTATAACCGAAACCATTATACGCGTCCCTTTAATACAGGCTTTCCCATGACATACAAGTGTGTCTACAGTTATTCTATCTCTCCAGTTCATGCCTTGCCTCCTCTTTATGCATGTAATTATATCATAACATGTGACCTTTAAATTCTTCTCTACTCTGCCTGCAATGAGCGGTTAATTGGATGGCGACTTATATGCTCTTTAGCTTTTGTGCAAACTTGTTGTTAGTAGAAGGGACCTGTACCCCAAAAATAGTGCCACTTGCAATTGGAGGTTTCTTCACCCCTTAACACCCTCAAAATTCCCTTACGGCTTAATTATTAAGAAAACCCCCTACGTTGAAGAAATTAATTCGCTTTACACAGCCTTGCCACTTAATTATAATCTATTATATGATTCCGGCAAGTGAAATAATGTTCCGCCTTGTCCTGGCGGCGTTAATAGGCGGCATTATCGGTTTTGAAAGGGAGGTGCACGGCAGGGCGGCGGGCTTCAGGACCCAGTTGATTGTCTGTGTTGCCGCAGTGCTTATCATGATAGTCTCTGAAAATTATTATTACCATCTCAAATATCTGGACCCTACCCTGAGAATTGACCCCGCAAGGATTTCAGCAGGCGCGTTAATCGGCATCGGCTTTCTGGGCGCCGGGGTGATTGTTAAAAGCGGATTTGCAATCAGGGGGCTGACGACCGCGGCGTCCCTCTGGATGGTGTCCGCCATCGGTCTTGCCATCGGGGCAGGGCTTTACCTTGAGGGGATTGCCTCGGCAGCGATTACAATCATTGCGCTGGTTTTCCTCAGATGGCTGGAAAGACACATGAAGATACTGCGGTTTAAGACCATTACCATTTCAACGGATATGATAGGCAATGCAGAAGGTGCGGTACGTTCAATACTTTCAGACTTTAAGGTGCATATCCACTCTGTAGATTATCATCAGGATAAGATTAAGGGAGAATTAACATACAATTTTAGTGTATCTTCAAGAAACAAGGACGCCATAAAAGACATATTTTTTAAAATAGGGGCGCTGGAGTTTATAAAGACGGTTAGAATTGCGGGTTAGGTCAAAAATAGAGAGTGGTTAAAATTTAACAATATGAAAAAGACGGGAGGTGTTAATAAAAAGATGCCGCTTGAAGAAAAAACCATGCAGGAGCTTAAAGAAATTGCTCGGGAGAAAGGAGTGACTGTTAAAAAAGAATGGAAAAGGGCAGACCTGATAAAAGCGCTTAAGAAAATAAAGCCACCGGTAAAAAAGAAAAAAGAAGTAGTTGTAAAGATCCAAAAAATTGCCGCAAAGAAACCAGTTGAAAAGAAAACTGCCGGCGTGAAAACAGCCAGGAAAAAAACAGCAAAGAAAAAAACTGCTGCGAAAGCATCTCCGAAGAAAACAGCGGCAGAAAAATCAGTAACAAAAGCTGTAAAAAAGCCCGTTCAGAAAAAAAAGGCCGTAAAACCAGCGGCAAAAAAAGCCGTCAGGGGAGCCAAAAAATCAACTGCTCCGTCAGCATTTTTACATAACGGCGCAGTTGTGCCCGTAGTCCCTTCTCTTGTAAAGGTTCCGGCAATGATCCCGAGCCCTGAAATCAAACCTCTGCATGTGTATGAGGAAGACAGAATAGTCCTGCTTGCAAGGGACCCGAACTGCATATTTGCATACTGGGCAATCGGAGAGAAGACATATAAAACGCTCAGAAAAAAACTGCCGGGGTCCTTTCTTGCCTTAAGGGTGTATGATGTGAGCGGCGCTTCGGTTGAAAACGCCAACAGCTTTTTTGACATAAGGGTTTCAGAAAGAATTGGAAGCTGGCATATAGAGGTCAAGCAGTCTGACAACGAATTTTTAGTTGAGATTGGGTTTCTGTCACCTGCAGGGACCTTTCTGCCTGCTGCAAGGTCCAACAGAATATTGACTCCCGGCGCAAGAGTAGGGCAATTAAGGCTGGATGACTGGATAGCAAGAAAACTGTACAAAGAGGCGTATAATCTTGATTTGGAAGAAATGAGGCGTTCCTCGTAAAAGCATCCGGTGCGGCAGATATAATAAATATGACAAAAGGTTATCTCTGTTTAGTCCTGCATGCACACCTGCCGTATGTGAGGCATCCCGAACATGATTATTTCCTTGAGGAACAATGGCTTTATGAGGCGTTGACAGAGACATATATTCCTCTTCTTGAAATCATAGAAAGCCTGCTTGAGGACCATATAGATTTCAGGCTGACAATTTCCCTCAGTCCTACCTTAATTGAGATGTTCAATGATCCCTTGTTAAGACACAGGTATGACTTTTATCTGAGAAAAAAAATTGAGCTCGCCAATAAAGAAGTGTCCCGCCTTGAAAGTGACAATAGGTTTTCCCCTGTTGTGAGGATGTACGGGGAGAGGTTTGAGAGGGTGAAAAATCTATATGAAGTGCGGTATAAAAAAGACATTACAGGAGCTTTTAAACGCATCCGTGAAAGCGGCAGGGTGGAAATAATTACCACTGCCGCAACTCATGCCTTTTTGCCTAATTTTTCCGTGAACCGTGAATCAGTAAGGGCGCAGGTTTTTATTGCAGTTGATTATTACAAAAAAATATTTGGCAGTCCGCCGGAAGGCCTGTGGATACCTGAGTGCGGATATTATCCCGGACTTGATGATATTTTAAAAGAAGCTGGCATAAGGTATTTTTTTATTGATACGCACGGGTTAATCTACGGCAGGCCGGCGCCGAGGTACGGCACTTACCAGCCTGCCCGCTGTCCCTCCGGCGTTGCGGCTTTTGCAAGGGATGCGGCTTCGTCAAAAGAGGTGTGGAGCTCTGTTGAAGGTTATCCCGGAGATTTTAATTACAGGGAGTTTTACAGGGACATCGGCTTTGACCTGCCTGCTGATTACATAAAACCTTATATCCATCCCGACGGCATACGGGTGGATACCGGAATGAAATATTACAGGATAACGGGAAAGACAGAGGACAAAGAGCCTTATGTAAGGGAAAAGGCGCTTGAGACGGCAAAAGAACACGCAGGCAACTTTTTGTCCAACAGGGAGAAACAAGCTGCGCATTTTGCAGACCTTTTAGGCATTACTCCTGTTATCACGGCGCCGTATGACGCTGAACTTTTCGGCCACTGGTGGTTTGAAGGCGCGGACTGGCTTAATTTTCTGATAAGGAAAACCGCAGGCGATTCGGAGATAATTAAATTCATTACTCCGTCAGAGTATCTTAATTCAGGGGTTTTGCTTCAGACCGTTTTGCCTACGCAGTCCAGCTGGGGATGGAAGGGGTATTCGGAGACATGGCTTAATGATTTAAATGAGTGGATATACCCGTCCCTTCACGAGGCCGCTCGGAAAATGTCTGAGATTGCCCGTGAAAATCCTGATGCACGGGGCGTTGCATTGAGGGCCTTGAATCAGGCCGCAAGGGAGCTGCTGCTTGCGCAGTCAAGCGACTGGCCTTTTATGATGGCAAAAAAGACTGTTTCCAGCTATGCCAGAAAAAGGGTGAAGGAACATCTGCAATGGTTTAATCAGCTTTACAGCGGAATAAAAAGCGGCGCTGTAGATGTTGAGCGGTTAGGACATCTGGAAAAAATAAACAACATTTTCAGGGATATAGATTACAGGGTCTACAGTCTTGATTATGAACTCAGCAATTTGTCAAAGGGATAACTTTTTAGATACACAAGAAAACTGTCAAGCGAATGCGAGAAGCTTTTTGTCTTTCTGCGCAGCAGTGAAAAATCCCTCACAAACCTGTCTTCCTTAAAGGTTGCCGTCTTCAGCGTCCCGTAACGAAGCTCTTTTTTTGCAGCCCACCGTGAGATGATTGATACGCCGAGTCCGTTTTCAACGGCGGATTTAATGGATTCAGTGCTTCCGAATGTAAGCGTTGATTTAATGTTTTGCGGATGCAGGCCGTGTTTTGTCAGGTATTTTTCAATTATCTGTCTGGTCCCGGACCCTTCCTCCCTGATGATGAAAGGCTCTCTTGTGAGTTCTGAGATTGATACATACGGTCTCTTGGCCCATGTGTGCAGGGGCGACATGATAAGAACCATTTCGTCAGATACGACTTTTTCAATCAGAAGTTTCTGCTTTGTAACGTCCCCTTCAACAAACCCTACGTCAATGCCTGCCGCGTTCAGATACTCAACAATGTTTTTTGTATTGCTGATAAGAAGGTGAACATTTACTTTCGGGAATTTTTTTCTGAAATCTGATATTACAGTCGGCATGATATAATTGCCTATGGTGGAACTGGCTCCGATAGTTACAATGCCTTTTACAAGACCGGTGATTTTACCGATCTCTTTTTCGGCGTCCGTGTAAAGTGTATTTATATCTTTCGCATATTTGTAAAGCAATTCTCCAGCGGGAGTCAGCGTGATGATACAGCCTGAACGGTTAAAAAGCTTGGCGCCGTAAATCTCTTCAAGCGCCTGAATTTGAAGGCTGACGGCCGGCTGCGTAAGGCGTATAATCTCCGATGCCTTTGAAAAACTTTTTGTTTCTGCTACGGTGCAAAATACTTTTAACTTATGGTCCTGCATATTATTTTAACCCCTCGTTATAAGTTTTTTTTAACTATATCATAACTATTAGTTATAAGTCAATTATCCATTTTTATGGAAATTTTTTATGGACTGTTTTGCAAGCAAGTCGGCTTCTTTATTGAATTC